>JANMGN010000852.1:0-15994 GCA_031374645.1 Chitinophagales bacterium
GGTTACACAAATCAAAATTACATACCAAATTTCTGCGGATTGTGGATTTTTAGATACGCTTGCACTAAATAATAATTTGCAGGTGTATGACACTTGGAATGTAAAATACGACTTGGGTACACAAAAAAATCTTACTGAAACAGAGCAAACGGCTGAGTACCGTGATGCTTTTGAAGTGCCTGTTTTTTCGCTTTCGATACTCGATAAGTTTAATACGCCACTCAAAGCAGATGATTGCGTGGACAGAAATGTTCAAGTAACCAACTCTGGTTTGGAAGGTAGCGTCGTGGTGTTTACATACTCAGTAACCTATGGCCCTGGATTGACCTACAAAGGGATAACTGTAAATGATAAAATCGTTGATTATAGCAAAGTTCCCTTGCCCAATGGAGATACAATTGTTACGTTTCGTGTAACGGGAGGTTTTTTCAAAACTAATAAAATAGGTAATAATCCTGGTAACGGAGATGGTGTTTTTGACCCTAATGAAAATCTAATTATCAAAGAAAAAGTTTGTGTTGCAAACTGTAATTTACCTACTTACAGCAAGCACAGCGTGGCTTGGGGCTGTTATGGAAAAGAATGTGACGTAAAAGTTATCAATAGCTTGATTCCAGTAGGTGTTGGTACGCCAAATCCCATTTTTACATACGATACGAATACACCAAACCAAGCAATTGGATATTGTCAGCAAGGTGTCACGACCGTCACTTACAGAAATCAAGGGACAGAAGTTGATCCTGGTTTCGGAACAATGTACGATGTCGTGACAGGTATCGGAATTGGAGGAAAATTTGATGCCAAAATATTAGGTTATAAAGTGAGCAGTTTGACTATTGCTGGAAAAACTATTCCTTTTACTACAAATACCTTGATTGATTTGGGTAAAAATCCAATTTTCAAAACAGACCCTGATGGTGCAGGCGGATTAGAAGACGCTGACAAAGATGGTTATTTTGATGACTTGAAAATCGGACAATCTTATAGCATGGTTTTCAAATACGATTATCAGTGTGCCGAAAATAAAGATACATTTTTTTGTACCAATCCTCGAAATGTAGGCGTAAGCTCTGTTGCAAGCTATAAAAATGCTTGTAATGAGCGTTTGGATAAAATAAATGAAAACTATATCAATGTATCAAACAATAACAATAGTTTTGAAGATGTATCAGACCCAGATGCACTTATTGCTAAAAATGATACCTTTTTTATCCACCACGTAGAAGAGCGTAGTTTATTTTTCTTTGAAAAAGATTGTGGTGGACAAGAAGAATTGTACGCAAGAGTATATCTACCAAAAGGCGTTGTGCCTGTAATTGGTCAGATTGCTTTATTCAAAAATGGCAGCACTACGCCGCTTGTATTAAAGTCAAATAAAATCAGCAAGGATACTTTGTACTTAGCATTTGATGCTACTGACCCTTTCCTTGGTGGAAAATACGATTTGCAAATGGCATTTTTTGCCAATGCAAGTGCCAGTCCAGGTTTTACCAAATTCCCGTTTGAGTTCGGTTTTTATTGTCCCAAATGTGATTGTAAATCTGTTTGGTATTGTAACAATATCAGTGGACCAAAACTACACATTGGCGATGCTTGTGTGACGGGTATTTGTCCAAAAGGCGTACGTACGACTTCTTTTGATGTAAAACGACGTACATTTGGTTATACAGATGCTACTTTTACAACAAAATTTGACCCAGCAAAAGCAAACAAAAAAGTAGCAATTTCTTGCGATTCAGTAGAAATTCGCATCAGCGGAGAAGTAGGAGATGTAGCAATTACAACAGGTTTAGGTGTTGGTATCAACTACAATGCTGTTATTGAAAAAGATGTTTTGGCTACAAATTTAGGTCAAATTTTAAAATTTGGTAAAGGAAAATTAATCATCAACGGAACGGTTACTTGTGATATTGATGGCTCAAATGCAAAATTTGTACCTTCAAAAGATAAAAAATTACGTATTGATTTGAGTGATTGTTTGAAAAGTAAAAACATCACTTTGAATAAATGCGATAAAATCCAATTCATCGGAAGTTTCGCAATTGATCCAGATGGGCCTTATTCTGTTCAGTTCAAATACATTCCTAATCTTCGTGGATTTTTATTTAGCAAAGAAAATGGTGTAGAAAATTCTTGTGATGATTTTGGAGATAATTTTATTGTTTCTAAAAATAAAACTTTGTTCGATTTTCCAAGTAGTGCGAACTTCCCGAAAGGCTGCGCAACTACTGATATGGATTACAAATTGATTACGGTAAACAATGGTTTCAAAGATTATTTTGGAAAAGAATACCGTCAAGCGGTGCGTCCAGATTCTATTTACATCAAGTTTGACCCAGCGATGTTAAACGCTTTTGAAAAACTTGATTTAAGTTATTCTATCCCAGGACACCCAGTTTTTGGTAACAATCCTATTCCATTGGGAACGTTGAAAAATGCTACAAATGGTAAGTTTTCTTTAAATTTCGATACAGTTCAGTACCGTATTGCAGCGTTGAATAATATTTCTTACTATTCGTTTTTGTTCCGTATTTCGGCAGTTCCAAACTGTAAAGCGGTTGCAGGAAGCTCAAAAGGAAACAATCGTTTTGATTTTGACGCAACTTTAAAATACAAAGATAGATATTACGCAAAAGAAATCGGCGACGGAAGTTGTTCGCCAGATTCTACGGCATTCGTTGATAATGATGTTTTCTATACAGAGCCACCAACGTTGTCTTTCAGCCCAGTGAGCAATCCCAATTTTGATTTGGTAGGCGATACGGCAGTTTGGACAGTGAAAATCTGCAATACTTCTATACAATCTGATGCAGGAAGTACATTTTTAGCAGTAGAAAACCCTAATGCTAAACTGGATATTATCGCAATGGATTTATTAGACGGAAATAAATTTACACCATTAGTAGTCAAAAAATATGGTGCAGGAAACCGCAACGCTTTTGCTTTAAATACAGGATTAAAAGCATCTAATGGACTTAATCCTGTGAGTGAAGTTTGCTCGACGGTGCGAATAAAAGCATTTGTAAAAACTTGCGGTTCGTTGCAAGTACAAGCCTTGACAGGTTGGAATTGTCTTCCACCAACAGACCCGAATTGGAATCCATCGCTTCATCCACCTTGTGAAGATTTAGAGCAAACGCTCCGTGTAATTGGTCAAGAACCAATGCTCGATGCTTTGCTCGATGAAGGTTTTAATAAAAATCCTGACCTTTGCGATACTGTTTTCTTAGATTTATTGGTAAGAAATACTGGAAAAGCAAATGCTTTTGACATAAAAACAGACATCTGGATTCCGACACTTGGCGCAACACTCGTGCCAGGAAGCGTGCAAATTGCATATCCTTCGAGTGCAGCTTTCAAAACGATTCCAAATCCTACAAAAGGTACAGCTTCTACGAAAGGAACAGTTTATACGTATAATGATTTTAAAGGATTAAACGATTATTTGGATAAAAATGGTTTGAAAGCATACAATGTTTCTAATCCGACAGATTCTAACGAGTTCAAAATTCGTTACCGTGTAGTTACAGATTGTGAGTTTAAGTCTGGTTCATTGTCTTTCTTTGCTGTTCAAGGACGCAAAGGCTGTGGCGAACCTACCAATTTAGAAACAGGAGAATCCAAACCTATCAAAATAAAAGGTACGCTTTTGACCAATAATCAACGTGTTTTTGATATAAAAATAACAGACAATACGCTGATAGTACCTACGTTGATTTCCCTTATAGAATTGGAAGTAACAAACACTACCAATAATCCAAGTGAGGTTGAAGATTTGATGACGATTACTTTACCAAAAGGTATTGTATATGAGCCAGGTACTACCCAAGGTTCGATACCAGTAGGTTACGCACCAGGCGACCCAACGATTAAAATTGTTGCTGGACAACAAGTGCTGACTTGGCCAATTGCGCAAGGATTGGTAAAAGGACAAAAAGCAGTGCTGAGTTTCTTTACAAGTACACCAGATTTTGATTGCGAAAATGTACCTGTTTTTGACGCTTCTATTGTTACAGTCGTAAAACGCTCGATTGTTTGCAAAAGTAATCCAAACGGTACGCCTTGTATTATAGATGTGATTACGTCTTCTGGCGGCGAAGCATTTATTGAGTTGCCAGTGAGTACAGAAGGAGCGTTGGGTATTGAGTTCAAAAAAGTAACCTCTATTTGTGAAGGAAACGGCAATGAAAAAATATTAATCAAAGGAAATTTGGTCAATTTGGATTCTATTCCTTTTCCTGATTTTCCTATCGAAGTGACTTATTTTTATGACGAAAATGAAAATGGTCAATTAGACTCTTTAGAGGAAATTATTAAATTGTTCAGCGAAAAAGGACCTTTGGATATTGGACAAACGCAGCCTATTTCACATGAAATTACGGTGGACGGAAAGCGTGTTTGTACCATTAGAGCGCAAGTGAATGCAGAAGGTACTACTTGTGGAGCGCAAACATTTGCTTTGCCAGCACCTCAATTATTGAGAGGTGTGGACAAAGATTTCTGTGCTTTACCAGGCGACGATATTACAACTTCTATCGGCGAAACAAAATGCAGTGATTTAAAATACAAGTACATTTGGCAAGCATTTGATCCAGCGTTTAATCCATTTATTTCAGATATAAATGCTATAAATCCTACAGTAAAATTCAAATGGTCAAAAAATTTACCAGATACTATTGGTTTTTATGTTTCTATAGACCGTGGTACAGGTTGCGATTTGACTTATGATACGATGTATATTTTCAGAAGCACGAAAAATACACCAAAAGCAAGTGTTTCTATCTTAAATGATAAACTTTGTGCTGGTCTTTCTACGACACTGACCGCAAAAGGTGGTACAAAATACGAATGGGTAGATGCAAGTGGTTTGGTTTTTGCAACCACCGCAACGCTTCAAATTACACCAAAAGCGACTACAAAATATACTGTAAAAGTAGGAGATGATACTGGTTGTAAAGATACTACAAGCATTATTGTAACTCCAATTCCAACACCTGTGGTTACGGCTTCGCCAGACATCACGATTTGTTTTGGTACGATGAAACCAATTTCGGCTTCAGTTTCAGGAGGTACAAACAATTATTCTTTCAACTGGACACCTGCACTTGGTTTGAATAATCCAATTTTGGCTAATCCAGTTGCAAAACCTGCTGAAACAACCGTTTATACGGTTATGGCAGTAGATGCAAATGGTTGTAAAGGTTCAGATGAAATACGTGTACAAGTAGATACATGTACGAAATGTATGCCACCAACTTTGGATTTGACGCAAGTCACAAAAGCAATGTGTGGTATGGCAAATGGCTCAATTCAAGTATATCCTTGGGGTGGTCATTTGGATAAATTTACCTACAAATGGAGTCCGAATATTGGAAAATCAACAGGCTTCGGCGAAGCTCGTTATGATTTGCCAGCTGGTGTTTATACCTTGGATATTGCTTTAAAAGAAGATACGGCTTGTAACAATAGTTTCAAAATTGTAGTGCCAAATAGTGGTAATTTTGCAGAAGCAAAAATTATCTTGGGTAACATTTCAAATCCATCTTGTGGAAGTACAAGCAATGGTTTTGTGAACTTTGCAGTTATTTATCCAAATGATTTTGATTTCCCTGCGGACACCATCATTACAGATGGCGTAAAAAATTATAAAAACGGAGATTTACCTGTTGGACAGTTTTTTATCAATATTTTTAATAAAAATAAATGTCTGACGACTTCTCAACCGTTTGCAATAACAGGTGTGGACAATGGTGTTTTAGCGATAGTTTCAAAAATAACAGATTCTTGCGATTCCTTAAATATAAAAGGTGCGATAGATTTGACCGTAACAGGCGGAACTTCTCCTTTTGTGTATAATTGGGCAGATATTACGACAGGCGTAGAACCAGAAGATAGAACAGCTCTCGCAAAAGGTATTTACAACGTTACTGTAAGTGATGCAAAAGGTTGTACTGTCGCTAATACTTCTGAGGTAAAAGCCTGCAAAACAAATGGTGGAAATCCAGGCGGTGGAAATCCGAAAGATACTACACTTACCGTAACGATTAAGTTGGCAACAAGTGTGAAGTGTTTTGGCGAAGCAAACGGAAAAGTAGAAGTTATAATCACAGGAGATGCTACATTGGCTGCGACTGCAAAAGGTATTATCAAAGATAGTGCAGGTAAGGAATACAACAATGGCTCACTCGCTGCAGGTGATTACATATATATAGTATATGATGTTTCTGGTAAAAAATTAGCTTCTGCACCGTTTAAAATCACTCAACCTGATTTGATAGTGGCAAAAGCTACGGCGACAGAAGTTTGTAAAACAAACTTAGGTACAATCACGCTTGATGTTTCTGGTGGTACAAAACCTTATGAATTTGTATGGGCTGATTTGACTGCAAACCAAACACAAAACCGTACTGGTTTAGCGCAAGGTTTGTATGCTGTACAAATAAAAGACGCTAACGGTTGTGTTGGTAATTTGGTAGATATTTCAGTTGGAAAATGTAAAGATTCTACTGTAGTAGTCAATCCTAATGCAAAAGATACGCTGATTCTACTGACGTTGAAAGCAGTGGTAGCGACAAAATGTTTTGGCGATGCAAACGGCTCGGTGGAAGTAACTATGAAAGGAGATTCTACGAATATTGCAGGTTCTACTTATATTATTACGGATAAAGTGGGTAAAAAATATGATAATGGAAAATTACCTGCGGGCGATTATTTATTCATCGTATCAAACAGCAAAGGAAAAGCGATGGATACGGTGGCATTTGTTATAAAGCAGCCCGCTGCACTTATCGCAACTGCAACTGTAACTGATGTTTGTAAAACAACCTTGGGAACTATTGAGCTTACTGTGGACGGCGGTGTTAATCCTTATTCTTACAAATGGAGTGATTTAAGTACGGTCATATCGGAAGATACTCGTACTGATTTGCCAAAAGGCTCTTACGCTGTTCAAATTTCAGACGCCAACGATTGTATTTTTGATATAAAAGACCTTGTAGTAGGTGTTTGTAAAGATACTACTCCTGTAAACCCTAATGTACCTTGTACTTTTGATGCTTTTGCAGGAAAAGAAACTTTGACCGCATTTATACCTACTTGTGACGATTTGGCAGCAATTTGTGTTCCTTTGACTAATAATGCAAAAAGTATTAATGTTGATGGAAAAGATACACCAATTACGCCTTGCGTAGGTTCGTCTTATAGTGCAGCTGCTTTACTAACGGGTACGTCATTTGTAATAAAAGATTGGACTTCAGGTGCTACAAAATACTCTGGTGCAGCAGTAAGTGTACAAGCAATTGCTGATTCTTTGAAAAAATGGAATCCTACAGGAAATTGGGCTTATGATAGCGACACCAAACGTATTACAGGTGGTGCAGCGAACCAAATTTATGGTATTTTGAATATTCAAGATGTAAGTTCTTCTATTCCTCAAAATTATGGTTTGACTTACGTAAAAGGTATTGATGGTGCGTTATTAAAATTGTACAAAGGCGATCATATTATCATCGCTAAAAGTGATAAAAATTGTACTGATACGTTAAAAATAAGCGTAAAATGCGATTTCAAAGCACCAAAACCAGATACAGTTTATCTGACGATGTTGATTACAGAAAGCAAAACGGCTTGTCTTGATGTTTCGGAACTTTCAGGCGCGCCAGTGAGTGTAACAGAAGGTTGTATGAACCAATATTTAGCTGATGCTACGATGTTGCCTAACAACTGTATTTCATTTACAGGTGTAAATATCGGAAAAGATACTATTTGCTTTACTTCTTGTGATGCAAACGGAATTTGTGATGTAACGTATGTTATTTTAGACGTAAATAAACCATTTAAAGATGTTATAGATACGATTAATATTGGCGAAAACAAAAAGTATTGCATACATCCAGGCGATTATGGTATAGAAGGAGCTTTTACGATGAAAACTATCTGCGACCAAAAAGTAGATGGTAATATCTCATTCGTTGCAGACCAAAATGGTTGTATAGAATATGTAGGTTTGAAAACAGGAAACGATACGATTTGTGTAGAAGTTTGTGATAAAGCAGGCAAATGTGGTAATTTCAAAATCTTCGTAAACGTTCGTCCAGACCTCATAGGAACAGGCATACCAGATTTGATATTCAAAGATACGATTTTGATTGGAGATGTACTTGATTATTGTGTGCCGATTCCAGCAGGATTTGTACCAGCAACTATTAAAAATACTTGTCCGCAAACAACGGGAAATGCTTCATTTGATTTGAACGATAAAACGTTCTGCGTGAAATATACAGGTTTGGTAGAAGGCATAGATACCGCTTGTATCGTCCTTTGTGATGCAAATAACGATTGTTTTAAAGCAAAAATGATTATTTGGGTAGAAAAAATAATCGTAACGCCACTCGCAAGAGATGACCATGATACGACGGTCGTAGGTGGAAAAATCTTGATAGATGAGATGAAAAATGATATTATTCCAGGTAAATTGGTAGAAATGAAACTGTTGAGCAAACCTCGTTTGGGAAGTTTGATAACGACAAATACCATGAAAATGGAATACACCAATACCAAAGACGAATGTGGTGTATTAGATACATTCTATTACTATATCTGTAACCAAGATGGTTGTGATACAGCAAAAGTTTCTATCTTTATTCGTTGTGCGAAAGTAAAAGTTTACAATGGTTTTTCTCCGAATGGCGATGACGCAAATGAAACTTTTACCATCATGGATATAGACCAATTCCCTAACAATGAGTTGAGAATTTTCAACCGTTGGGGCAATGAAGTAATGTTTGAAAAAGGCTATAAAAACAACTGGAAAGGTACATGGAACGACCAAAATCTTCCAGATGGCACTTATTTCTACATCTTAGATTTAGGGGATAGAGAGCATACCATGTTTAGCGGTTATTTACAAATACAACGTTAATTTTTTAAAATACAAAATATAAACCTCGTAGTAAAAGCTACGAGGTTTTTTTTTGAAAAAAACTATTTATTACAAAAATATGTAATGCGTAAAATAATTTTATACAAAAACACAAAATAACATCATAATAAGCGTAACTTTGTGCAAAATATTAAAGAGGAAATAAAAAATCATTATAAATCAAGGCAACAAAGCAAAATTGCCTTACAAATTATTGTAAAATATGGGAATGAAAATTCCAATTTCGTACTCGTTCAATTTACCTGATGGTCGTGAAGTCGTCCTCGAAACTGGTAAATTAGCGACACAAGCCGATGGTTCGGCAATGGTACGCTGCGGCGATACCATGATTTTGGCTACGGTGTGTTCTGCACACGAAGCAAAAGAAGGCCAAGGTTTTTTTCCACTTTCAGTAGATTACCAAGAAAAATTTGCAGCAGCAGGTCGTATTCCAGGTAACTTTTTCCGTCGTGAAGGCAGAATTAATGATTATGAAATCTTAATCTGTCGTCTGATTGACCGCCCGATTCGTCCTTTGTTTCCTGACGGTTACATGAACGAAACGCAAGTGGTAGTTACTTTAATCTCTGGCGATAAAGATACTATTCCTGATGTATTGGCTGGTTTGGCGGCTTCTACGGCTTTGGCAGTGTCGGATATTCCATTTGATGGTCCGATTTCTGAAGTTCGTGTTGCTAAAATCAACGGCGAATACGTAGTGAACCCTGGTCGTGCGGCATTAAAAACAGCAAGTTTAGAGTTTATCGTAGCAGGTACTTTGGATAATATCTTGATGGTAGAAGGCGAAGCAAATGAGTGTCAAGAACACGAAATGTTGGAAGCACTGAAAATCGCTCACGAAGAAATCAAGCGTCACTGTCAAGCACAATTAGAATTGGCAAAATTGGTTGGCGACAAATGTCTTATCAAGCGTCCGATTGTTTTAGTACCTCAAAATGAGGAAGTTAAGGCAAAAGTTGCAGCGATTTCAAGCGAAGAAATTTTCAGAATTGCACGTGCGGCTTCTGATAAAAGTACACGTAAAGCGGCATTTACAGCAGCAAAAGTAGCATTAGTTGCTCAAATGACAGAAGAAAATGGTGCGGAATACATGGCTGAAAACGCTAAATTCACAAGCTATTATTTTGATAAATTGAAAAAAGAGTTGATACGTAACGTTACGCTCAACGAAGGCTTCCGTTTAGATGGTCGTAAATTAGACGAAGTTCGCCCAATTTGGACAGAAATCAGCTTTTTGCCAGCAGCACACGGTTCAGCTATTTTCAATCGTGGCGAAACTCAAGCGTTAATGAACTTGGCGTTGGGTACAAAGCTCGATGAAATGATGGTGGATACGGCACTCGAAATGAACTTTGATAAGTTTATTTTGCACTACAATTTCCCAGGATTTTCGGTAGGAGAAGTAAAACCTAACCGTGGTCCGGGTCGTCGTGAAGTAGGTCACGCAGCTTTGGCAGCACGTAGTTTGCGCAAAGTTTTACCAACGGGTTACCCTTACACTATCCGTTTGGTGTCAGATATTTTGGAAAGTAATGGTTCATCTTCGATGGCAACAGTTTGCGCTGGTTCATTGGCTTTGATGGACGCAGGTGTTCCTGTAAGCAAGGCGGTTGCAGGTATTGCAATGGGTTTGATTTGCATTGGCGACCAAAATACACCAGAAGGAAAAGCAGCGATTTTGACCGATATTTTGGGCGATGAAGATGCTTTGGGCGATATGGATTTCAAAGTAACTGGTACTACCGAAGGTATTACAGGTTGCCAAATGGATATGAAAATTGACGGTTTGAGCTATGAATTGCTTGAAAAAGCACTTAATCAAGCAAAACAAGGTCGTTTGCACATCTTGGGAGAAATGGCTAAAACCATCGAACACGCCAATGCTGACTTGAAACCACACGCACCTCGTATCATCGAAGTAATAATCGATTCGTCGTTTATTGGTGCAGTGATAGGACCTGGCGGTAAAGTGATTCAAGAAATGCAACGTGAAACAGGTACAACCATCAACATCGAAGAAAAAGAAGGTAAAGGTTATATCAATATCTTTGGTACAGACAAAGAAAAAATGGATGCTGCATTGGCACGTATCAACCAAATTACTTACGACCCACAAGAAGGCGACGAAGTAGAAGGTATCATTCGTACGATTGCAGATTACGGTGCTTTTGTTGATTTTGGTGGAAAAACAGGAATGTTACACATTTCAGAGATTTCTTACTCTCGTATAGATAATGTTGCTGATGTACTCAAAGAAGGCGACACTATTCGAGTGAAAATCATCGAAGTAGATAAAAAATCTAACAAATTGCGTCTTTCTCGTAAGGCTTTGATGGAAAAACCAGAAGGCTATGTAGAGCGTCCAGCAGCACCTCGTCCTCCTCGTGATGATCGTAGAGATGACCGCAGAGGCGGTGGTCGTGATGATCGTCGTGGCGGCGGCGGTGATCGTGGTGGAAGACGTTAGTTTTAACGAAAGTAAATAATAAAAGTAAAAAAAAAGCAGCCTGTACGGGTTGCTTTTTTTTGATTTTGGGTTGAGCTTTTAGCTTATCGTTTTTTAAAAAATCCAAGTAATTTTTTAATATAATCCTCCGAAGTACGAAAAGAAAGTACATCAGCACCTGATTTTTGGAAAAAATGTTTAAATTGTAACTTATAATCTAAAAAATGCTTTTCATAAGCGTCACGAATAGCTATATTGCTCGAATCTATCCAAATATTTTCGCCCGATTCTCTGTCTTGTAGTTCCAATAAACCTACGTTGGGTAGTTTTTCTTCGAGTATATCTGAAATTTTTAAACCTATCAAATCATGTTTCTGAGCTGTAATTCGTAGCGACTTTTCATAATCATCTGCAAAAAAATCAGAAAGTAAAAAGCAGATACTACGTTTTTTCAAAACGCTATTAAAAAAATCAAACGCTGTATTGAGATTTGTTTTTTTATTTTGTGGCTGAAATGCCAATAAAGACCTCAGAATATACAAAATATGCGCTTTTCCTTTTTTTGCTGGAATATATTTTTCTACCTTATCTGAAAAAAGCAGTAAACCAACTTTATCATTATTTTGTAAAGCTGAAAAAGCTAATACGGCACATATTTCATTCATAAATGCTTGTTTGTCAGGCTCTTGTGAGCCAAAATAAGAGGAAGCACTTACATCTATTCCCAACATCAAGGTCAGTTCTCGTTCCTCTTCAAAGATTTTCAGATGTGGCGCACCAGTTCGAGCCGTCACATTCCAGTCCATACTACGCACATCGTCGCCATACTGATAGCTACGTACTTCGCTGAACGACATGCCTCTACCTTTGAAAGTGCTGTGGTATTCGCCCGAAAAAAGATGTTTGCTCAACGCTTTTGTTTTGATTTCTAAGCGATGAACTTTTTTTAAAAGTTCTTCAATCTGCATATCGATTAATTTTTTTAACGTCGAAGATGTCTAAAACCTCGCCGACGTTATAGAGAAGGCTTTTTATAAAAAGTAAAAATACCAAGTAAAATCGCTACGAAAACAGCAGTTTTAGCTATTAAATCTCCATATTTTGCATAAAAAGTTACCGATGAATTAAGTACAATCTGACCTTTTATTGCCGTTATTTTATTATAATCAGTTACCTGTTCTACATTTCCTAAGTTATCTATAATAGCACACGAGCCTGTATTTGCAGCACGGACAACAGATTTCCGAAGCTCTATTGCTCTCAAACGAGCAAATGCTAAGTGCTGTTTATAGCCAGGCGTATCGTCCCACCAACCATCATTTGTCATGATAAAAAGAGCCTGTGCGCCATGTCGAACATAGTCGCCACAATAATCTCCATAAATACTTTCGTAACAAATCACGGGCGCAATACCTACGCCATTGCCGTTCCAAAAAAGACTTCGTTCGGCTTGTGTTCCAAGTCCTTCGACAGTTCCGCCCATTTTTTTAAACAAAGGTTGTAAGCCTTTGAACAAAAAACTAAACGGTAAAATTTCTGCGCCTGGAACAAATTTTCCTTTTTTATAAATGGGTATAATTGGTTGGTTATGGCTAATTTGTGCTGCGCCGTTGTAGATTTCATAAAAACGACTGCCTCTACGACGAACTGAAATGGGTGGATTTTCAGATGGCACAACCGTTTGTACCAAATCAAAACCACTAATAATGTGTAAGTCAGGAAAACTATCTGCTAGCATTCTGAATGCAATTACTGGTTTGTAGCTCGCCAAATCGTCAATATCATAAGTCCCAAAAGCAGTTTCTGGCAATATCAAATATTGGGTATTGGGAGTGACATTTGCCTTCGCAAGCTGCAAATAACGTTCTAATTGTAGTTCGTCAGATACTTCAAATTTTTCGTAATGTGGCTCATAATTGGATTGTAATGCTACGATTTCAGCAGATTTATTTTTTGCAGAAAATTCGTTTATTGTCTTCAAATACAATGAAAAGGCGACAGGCACAATAAAAAGTGAAATGACTACAAACCACTGTTTTTTATACGGAAAAAAAACATTTTTCAAAGAAAAAGCGTTGATTTTGAGTATTTTATAAATTAAAATATTGAGCAATAAAATCCAAAGTCCGCCACCAAAAACACCTGTATATTCGTACCATTGTATCCAGTTCGTTTGGTTCGCAAAGGCATTTCCAATCGTGAGCCACGCCCAACTCAAATCCCAATTGAGATGCACCCATTCCCAAGTGAACCAATAGCAAACGAGTGCAAGGAAACCCATATTTTCGCCCAAACTTTTTTTAGTAATAAAATAAGCTAAAATAGGCAAACACATAAAAAAGGCGTTCAAGAAATTGGCAATTAGCCCTGGAATAAGACCTGCATTTCCGACCCAAAAAGTAGAAAGTACATTCCAAAGCACAAAAGTATTGTAGGAATAACGCATGACAAGGCGTTTTTTGTTTGGCTCATTGCTTTGTAAAATTTCTTCTAAAAGTATCATTAATGGCACAAATGCAACAAACATCAGTGGCGTAAATGGGCTGACAGGAAAGCCTCCTGCGAGCAAAAAACCGCTTAGTATAGACAGCGAAAACCACCGCAATCCTTTTTCAAATTTGGTGTAAAAGGGTAGTGCGAGCATGAGCCAAGTAACCCAACTGCCTAATATTAGCCCGAACGACCACCAAGACCATAAAGGCAAACTATACATTTTATAGGCTGATAAAACAACACAAATTGCTGATAATGAAAGTGTTGTGAAGCGAAAAGTAGAAATGTTTTTAGTTTTCAAAATAAAATAACAATAGGTATAATGTGATATTTTTATGTTGCAAATATACGTTTCTTTTTGGCAAAATAAAATGCTTAGCTGTGGAATACCGTAAATGAAGCAAGATACAAATGGCAAAATTATTCTGTAATTACTATTTTTTTAGTAAAACCTTTTTTGTCTTCGCATTGTATTTCTAAAAAATAGATACCGATTGAAATATTTGTAGGAGGTTTATAAGTGATTTTATTCCCTACGACATTTATTGATTTTGTATCTATTAATCTTCCTATACTATCAAAAAAACGAAGAACGATAGCCTTCGAATATTCATTGGGAAAGGTAAGTGTTATATCAGACTGAGTTAATTTAGTAGGATTGGGATACAAAGTTGCTTCTTTGATACAATCTTTTGAAAAATTATCAAGGTCTTGTATCGTTGTAACCCAATAGTCAAATTGTTGTATCTTAGGAGGTGCAACGAATTCGGGAGAGCGCATATTTAAAAATCTAATTTTTCCGTTCTTAGCAATAATTGCAGAAGGAATACTTATATCACTGTCTAAACTACTATATTGGGGTAATAAGTCAATTCCGTAAGCCCATTGAGGTACTAAATTTTTATTTAATTTTAAAATATTGTTATAAACATATAAATTCACATTGTTAGGTAAAATTACTTTATTGTCTTTCCATGACAGGTAGCCACATTCTCCACAGGTCATATTGACATAAATGCTGTTGTTACCAAAGGCAATGCCGTCTAAACTACCATCAATTAAATTTCGTGATAGCCTAAATTCTTTTTCAATTTTTCCTTTATTATCTATTTTACAAAAAACCATATCAGTGCTAACTATTGTATTTTCTCGTTTCATATAAGCAAGATATGTATTCCCTTCTGTATCTACATCACAGCTTCTGTGAAATCTAATATCTTCGTCTGTATTTGCCTTCGTATTCCAAATCACATTTCCATTGTAATCCATCTTGACAACTTTTGCCTCTTTATGAACAAGCTGCGAAATAACTAAGGTGTAAGGACTCAATACAATATTAAAACTATTGTCAATTGTATTTTTAAATAAACCTCTACTTATATCATTGTAAATGCCGCCTATATTTTTTTTCCAAACCAATTGACTATTGGCTTTGTAACGAATTAACCAATAATCAGATCCACCATAAAATTTATCAAAAAATGTATCTACTGTATCTTTGTATGCCCCTATAATAATATCATTTTCAGGTGTAAAAATACATATATCTATGTCAATATATTGATTATCGGGTGTTTTAAACGATTGTTTTTGCAGAATATTTCCATTTTCATTAATTTGTAATAAAAAAGAAGAATCAACAAATTTA
Organism: Chitinophagales bacterium; assembly: GCA_031374645.1. Lineage (GTDB taxonomy): Bacteria > Bacteroidota > Bacteroidia > Chitinophagales > Saprospiraceae > CANHEE01. Next base: position 15,529 of record JANMGN010000852.1, read on the forward strand.
TTTCCATATCTTTCAATAAGCATCAGTTTATTGTCCGTTACAAAAATCTTAGGTCTTACTTTTTCAGAGTATTTTTTTTCCCAAATCTTATTTCCCAGATAATCTGTACACATTAAAAATTCATTATCAGAAGAAAAACTACTATTTTTATAATCTATTCCAGTAATAAATAATTTTCCATTGTATTCTACAATAGTGTTAGGGTAATTATCAAATAATGGATCTCCATGCTTCACGCTACTGATAAATGAAGGTTGGGCATTATTTTGTAAAAAATTAACCAAAAGAAATAGTAAAATAATTATTTTTTTCATATTTTAATAGAAAATTAAAAACAGACCCGCATTTGAGTACGGGTCTGTTTTTTAATTACTGATGTTGGATATTTATTTTTTTTATAGTTTCAAAATCTCCATAGTGAAATTTAAAGAAGTATAGGCCATTGTTGTATTCAGAAGTATTTATA
>JANMGN010000068.1:0-7162 GCA_031374645.1 Chitinophagales bacterium
GCAGTGCATGATTTGTAGCACCTGCGACCACTTCATAAAGACCTCCATAGTAATACATCGGAGCATTTCGATGAACAAAACCTGTTGCAATATCTGCATTTTCTGGTTTTGTTGCTTGTATCTGACCAGCACTTGCATACCATTTCACAAGACTTTCAGAATAATTAACTTGAAAATCTTCATCGGCATTGATACCTGTTTTCATTGCTAAAAAGAAAGTGAACAGTGCTGTGAGCGAAAAAGCAAGAAAAAATAATCTTCTCAACAAGGGACTATTGTCGATGATGCGCTCTTCATCAGGAAGGCGTTCGGCTATACTTTCTATGATATTTTTATTTGTACTATTTTGTTTATTTGACATGATAAAATAAATTTCATTTTTATACGCTTTTGATTGTGCAAAGTTAGTAATATTTAATAACTTTGTGAAACAGAGAAGCTGTTTTTGATTTTCATTTCAAAAATATTCCCTAAGCTGAGAAAACGACTATGACTATTGCACTTTTTTTGCTGGCAATTCTACCTGGTTTATTGATATGTTTTTTTATATTTGGCATGGATAAATATGAAAAAGAACCACAACTGCATTTAGCGGTTTGCTTCTTGCTGGGTATTTTAGCCACACTACCTGCCATTAATTTGGAACAACTCGGCGAGCGTTTTTTTGTTCGCAACCACGATTTGGTCAAAATTTTCCTCTTTGCGACCTTCGTAATTGCACTAAGTGAAGAAATTTTGAAATTTTTAGCACTCTTATTTTTTGCCTACCCAAGAAAAGTTTTTAATGAGCCACTTGATGGTATTGTGTATTCCGTGATGGTAAGTATGGGTTTCGCCACTTTAGAAAATATCTTGTACGCACAAACTTATTCTGATTTCACGACCGTAATTGCACGAGCTTTTACAGCCGTACCTGCACACGCTATTTTTGCTATATTGATGGGTTATTTTGTAGGAAAAGCAAAATTTGCGCCTGCGCCTGCGGAAAAAGTAAAATTATTACTCAAAGGATTTTTTGCAGCAGTATTAGCTCATGGTACGTATGACTTTTTACTTTTACAAGGACAATACCAAATTTTGATGATGCTTGGCACGTTATTAATTTTTGTAGGAGCTTATTATGGTAAGCAAATAATCGAGCAGCAGCAGCGTATTTCGCCTTTTAGAGATGACCATCACGATGAACTAAATCTTGGAGAATTGGCAGCAACCGATAGGCAACGCTTTGTCCAAGACCAAGAAATTATAAGTACGATGCTCAATAGAATGTACAAAAAGAAAGATTTACCAGAGTGTTGGGCTTCTATATATGCGGATAATCAGTCGGGAGATGAGTGGCTTATTTTTAGTGTTGCACAAAAATTTACTGATGATATTTCGCATCGTTTTGTGCGTTTGCCTGGCCCTTCGCCACGAGATGTGTTAAATTTGGTTCTCTCTACCGAATACGAAGACGAAATCATCGCTGCCGCAGAGTACCTTTGCGCACGAGAATTGTACCATGAAGAGGTTTTTAAAGAACAACTTTTAGCGCATTTAGAAGAGTTTGATACCGAAAGTTTGAGCCATTTTCATAAAGAACGCTTGGTTTTATTGATTTTAGAAACAAAACTCAATCGTTTTGAAACGCCTCACGTCACCTCGCCACTTTCCGAACGAGCACATTCTATTTTGAGTGGATTAGCGGACGGATAGTGCCACAAGCAACTTTTCGCCTTGCGTGCTCTTCTACATTAAAATAATACTCTACCGCCTTGCGTGGTGTTTTCAAGAGGAAGACCAAGCAAGGCGAAAAGACTTCCAACACAAAGTGAATTAGATTATTTTAATAACGTTTTGAGAAAAAGATAGAAATATGAAAATAGATGAAGCAATAAGAATATTTTCTAAATTTCTAAATAGTAGTTGGGATATAGTCACTCCTCTACTCTTAGAAAGAGAATATACGTCAAACATAGGTTCAATTAATGATTGGTTTCAAGCTAATTGGGAAATTCTTGTAGAGCGAAAGGTATTAGATGTTACTGGATACTTAGATATTTATGGAGAAGGGGCAGATTGCTACGGAGCTAGTAGTAGAATGACGGATATTGATGCAATTCCTACTTTTACAATCAAAGTAGTATTAGCCAATGATGCGGTAAAGGATTTACTAAACAATGAAATATTAGCAAATACTGAATTTTTTTTGACAAATTAGTAGGTTTTGAAAACGGATTTTATACAAACAAACCTCCATTTAATTATGTGTTGATGCAAGAGAATGACAGTATCGAAAGGATTGTCCATCTAAAAAATATCAAGTTTGAGTTGAGTAAAATCTAAAATAAACGTTCGTCTTGAGTTTCGCATTGCGTGGTCTTCCCCTATTGCAAACTAGCACTACCACCTTTCGTAGGTATTTCCGACATACAACAACGAACTAAAAACTACCACAAACCGCTGTACCTAAAAAATACAGCGATTTGCTTTTTTGAAAATAAAAAGAGTATATTTGCGATAGATACTGCCTTGTGGCTGCTTGGTCAAAAGACCAAAGCAGGGCGCTTAGTGCAGTAGATCCTAATTAAGAACACCACGCAGGGCGAAATAATGGAGGTCAGGCTTATGATCCGAATACAGGTCGAACATTAGGAAAATCTTTTTGGCATTTTTTATTTCACTAAAATTATACTATTATGGAATTAACAAGGGACACGACTTTTATGAACGGTTTAGAATTACAACAAATATGCTTTGGACTATATCAAATCATATTTAATTTTACAAATTTTTGCCATATAATGATTGGAAGTAAATTATTATTTATAGATAAACAAGGACAATTACATTATTGGTCAGGAGAAAATGGACGTGCTGCCATCTGTTTAAATAGTATTATAGAAGAAAGTGTGGTAGCAAGTGAATTCTCTAAAAATCAGGAACTTAAACTTAGTTTTTCAAATGGAGAAATATTAGTTTTTATTTCGGAAGGAGTTGGCGAATCGTATGTAGTACATCTTTACAATGATTTTGAAGTAATTACAAATATTTAGTCATTTAAAAGTTTCACACCACAAACCGCTGTACCTAAAAACACAGCGATTTGCTTTTTTGAAAAATCACTAAAGATGCGTAGCAATGACCGACCCGTAACTCATAAATTTATTTATAGGTTTTAGAGAAAAAGCATATATTTGTAGTAGCTTTATGCTTGTTGGTACTGTACCGTAAAGTTATTGCAGTGGATTAGAGTAGTTTTAATGAAAATACCAAGCAAAACAAAATACACAAGCAACTTTTTGATAAAAAAAGCGTAAACCTAACTAAAAAACTAAGTTCAATTTTCAATGAGAGAAGCCTATATTTTTGATGCAGTCCGTACACCACGAGGAAAAGGAAAACTTTACGGTACACTCTATGAAATCCGCCCAATACAATTGTTGAAAACAGTTTTGGACGCTATACGAGAACGTAATCATTTGACTACCAATGAAATAGACGATGTTATTATTGGAACAGTGACACCCGTTGATGATCAAGGTGGCGATATTGCAAAGGCAGGATTGCTCTATGCAGGCTGGAGTAATCAGGTTGGTGGTGTTCAGATTAATCGCTTTTGCACCTCTGGGCTGGAAGCCGTGAATTTGGCAGCTACCAAAATTCGCTCGGGTTGGGAAGATATGATTGTGGCTGGCGGCGTAGAAAGTATGAGCCGTGTCCGCATGATTTCTGATGCTGGCCCTTTGATGTTTGACCCTGATGTTATCAATAATGTTGGCTATTTACCACAAGGTATTTCAGCGGATTTGATAGCAACTATGGAAGGCTACACTCGTATGCAAGTAGATGCTTACGCTCTACAATCGCAACAAAGAGCGCATTTTGCTCAAAAAAATGGCTATTTTGACCGTTCTATAATTCCGATAAAAGACCTCAATGGCTTGACTGTTTTAGACAAAGACGAATATATTTATCCTGATACTTCCTTGGATATTTTGGGAAAATTACCTGTTTCGTTTCAAGAAGCAGGCAGAGTTGGTTTTGATGTGATGGCAATAAAAAAATATCCTTACTTGGAGCGTATCAATCATTTGCATACGGCTGGAAATTCTTCTGGTATGGCGGACGGTGCTTCGCTCGTTTTGCTTGGAGCAAAAGAAAAAGGAGAAGAACTGGGCTTAAAACCTCGTGCAAAAGTGACCTCTTTGGGTACGGTAAGTTGCGAGCCTACTGTGATGTTGCTGGGCGCAATTCCTGCTATTGAAAAAGCACTCAAACGTGCTGGGATGACAAGCAATGATATAGATTTATGGGAAATAAATGAAGCGTTTTCTTCTGTTATATTAAAAACACAAGAAATGTTAAACATTGATAATGAGCGACTTAACGTAAATGGTGGCGCAATTGCAATGGGGCATCCTTTGGGCGCAACTGGTGCAATGTTGCTCACTACGGTACTCGATGAACTCGAACGTCGCAACCTTCGCACAGGTGTAATTGCACTTCCCGCAGGAGGCGGAATGGGCGTAGCAACGGTTATCGAAAGAGTTTAAAAAAAACTCAATAAAATGAGTATCTAATATTTTCTCAGTAAAAAAACGCTCTGATACCAAAGTATCAGAGCGTTTTTTCTTAATTTTTTATATTTTTTATTAAAAAAATACGTTACTATTGCTACGTTGAAAAATCGTTTTTTACATATTCTTTTTGTTTTGTTTGCTTTTCAAACTATTTTATTGGCACAAAATACTTTCCGAAAATTGCTTGTGCCTTATCGGGATACTATTGTTTTGTCTGATAGTTTGACGATAGTTCCCAGTTCGATTAGCATTAGCGATACCAATTTGACAAGTATTTATAACTTTAGTTTTCAACACAATACACTGATTTTCAACGATAAAAATATTTTTTTAAAAAAAATAATAATTTCTTATCGTGTGCTGCCTTATGATTTAACAAAAAAATACAAACATTTAGATAGCACACAAATCAATAAATCTTCTGGCGATAGTTGGCAATGGAAACCTTATGCTGACCCAAAAGCAAATAGCATTTTGCCCGATAGCAAAGGTTTGGATTATTCGGGCGCATTTTCACGTGGTATTTCGGTTGGCAATAATCAGGATTTAGTCGTAAATTCTAATTTTAATCTCCAAATGTCTGGTAAATTAGGCTCAGATATTGAGATAAATGCTGCTATTACGGACAACAATATTCCTATTCAGCCTGATGGAAATACGGCTCAACTCAATCAATTTGACCGTATTTTTATTGAACTAAAAAGAAAAAATACGAGCCTTTCGGCTGGCGATTTCGACTTACAAAAACCCAATTCTTATTTTATGAATTACGCTAAACGAGTACAAGGTTTGGCGATAAGTCATGTTGAAAAGCTGCAAAAAAATCGCCAATTTCAGACAAAATCAGCTGCTGCTATTTCTCGTGGAAAATTCGCTCGTCAAATTATAGAACCTATCGAAGGAAATCAAGGGCCTTACCGTTTACAAGGCGTAAATGGCGAGCGTTTTATAATTGTTATCGCTGGTACAGAAAAAATTTACCTCGATGGAAACCTCATAAAACGTGGTTTAGACAATGATTATACCATAGACTACAATCAAGGCATTCTTTATTTTACAGCTAAAACACTGATAAAGAGAGAGTTGCGTATCGTGGCAGAGTTTGAATACAACGACCAAAACTATGTTCGTTCTATGTACACTACGGGTGCAGAATATGCTTTTTCTCGTGGACGAGTTTATTTTAATCTATATGGCGAACAAGATAGTAGGAATACGAGCAATCAAAATTTACTCAGACAAACAGATAAAGATGCGCTTGCAGAAGCAGGCGATGCGCCCGAAGGCATTTTAGCTGGCGGTATAGATACGTTGAAAGCATTTGATAAAGATAAAATTTTATATGCGCAAAATACTGATAATCAGGGAAATGTATTTTTTAAATTTTCAAAAAATGCAGATAGTGCGAGATATTCATTGCGCTTTGTAGAAGTCCCTGCGAACCAAGGAAATTATAGCGTGAAATTAAGCGATGCAAATGGACGTGTTTATCAGTACGTTGGCGAAGGAAAAGGAAATTTTCGGATTGGAACAAAACTCAATGCGCCTAAATTATTACAATTATATACACTTGGTACAGAATATAATTTTTTTAAGAAAAAAAATGCTTCGTTGCGTACAGAAATTGCTCTGAGCAATAGAGATGAAAATCGTTTTTCAGACCTTGACGACAAAGATAATTTTGCTCTTGCTACGTTTGTGAATTATAAACAAAATTATGTTTGGAAGAAAAAATGGCGTTTCGCTGGCGATGTTGCTTTTGAAAAAACACAAACCAAATTTAAGCCACTGAATCCGTACCGTGCCGTAGAGTTTTCGAGAGATTGGAATACTACCCAAAATACCTCAAAAACGTATGATGAAAACTTATTAAAAAGCACCTTTTCTATCGCTCGAGATTCGTTCGGAACAGTGCAATATCAGTACAATATTTTTGAACAAAAAGCCAATTACAATGGAGCGCAACATCAGGGAATTGTACAAATAGACCGAAAAGACTGGAGCTTATACACCAATGTTAATTATTTGATTTCCAACGATTTATACGAAAAAACTAATTTTTTTAGACCTAAAATAGAATTAAAAAAGACATTCGCAAAAAAGTTAATTGTCGGTGTTTTAGCGGAGCGAGAAAAAAATAATCGTATTGTTTCAGATACGCTCAGTCGGACAAGTTTTTATTATGATTTGTGGAAAACTTATGTTCAGTTTCCTGCTGGAAAAAACCTGCAATTTTCAACATATTATCAAGAGCGTACAGATTTTTTTCCGCTACAAAATACTTTTATACAAAATATTTTTGCAAAAGAAATAAATACAACACTCGCCTACAAAACAAAATTTGGTTTTTCTCTTAATGGAAATGTTTCTTATAGAAACCTAAGCGTCAGAAATGAAAAAGTAACTTCGCAACGTCCGCAAGAAACATATTTGGGCAGAATTGATGCAAGTTGGAGCAAATGGAAAAATAGTTTTTATGCACAAAGTAGCTATGAATTGGGGTCTGGACAAGAGCAGCGGATAGAGTATTTTTATCAAAAAGTAGAAGCAGGAAAAGGAAATTTTACGTGGCGTGATGTGAACCGTGACGCTCAAATTCA
>JANMGN010000070.1:0-2382 GCA_031374645.1 Chitinophagales bacterium
CTTTACCATAGATAGAGTTGGTTTGTTAATTTTTAGTTTTGCAACACAAAAATACAATTTCTAACTCTATCTTTATTATTTTTTACTATATGCTGATAATCAGCATTTTATACATTAAACCAAAACTCCCTTACGCCTATGTCCGAAGGAGGGATTTTTGTTGGAGAAAAAGATATAATTTTGGGGTCTTTATCACAACCACAGACAGGGCTATTTTCTACATCATTTGCAATTACAGGCGTATAGTTCATGGCGAGCGTACCAGTATTTACCTGATAAGTGCTAAGATTTTGCATATTACTCTCTTGAAACAGAAGATTAGGTGATAATTTACAAGCATCATCGTTTAGATATTTGAGTTTTACTGTCATTACCTTAATGGGTATTTGATCTAACATAGACAGAGTATTACCGCTTTTAGCTGCAATCGTAAAATCAATTGTATTATTTGCAGAAAATATGTTATCATTGTAACTAAAGATGTAGTCGCTTGTGTTTTGAATTAAAGCGCCTCTTTCTACTACAATAAGGTTGCTGGTTTCTTGGTTGCTAAAAAATGCTGTTATGTCGTTATACTTAATTTCGATGTGCGCATCTTTAAAAAATGTTTTTTGGGTAGCTTGTGCGAATACATCAAAAGAAAGGTAATTATTTCCAGAGCTGGGTGATTCTCTTTTTAGGTTTTCAAAAGTATAGGTAATAGGAATTTGAAGCTCCTTCGGAGGTGTAATAGATTCTATAGATTTTGAAGTTTTGATACTTTTGAAAGGAGCAAAAGTACCACTACAATAATAGTAACAATTACCTTGCATAAGAATATTATCAAAACTAATTTTTGAGGCGTTTGAAAAATTAGCAATTTTCAATTTTACCCTTAAAAAATCTTCTTTAATATTCATCAAAGTATTGAGATTTTGAAGTGCGCTTGATTTTGGAGAAATACTTATCTTTACCGTATTTGCATCTAAGTCTTGCAGGACTAAGTCATACACCTCAGATGGTACTAATGCTGTTTGTTCCACTTTAAGAATCCCATTAGTGGCTAAAAATGTCCCAATAGGATTTCCTTCTGGAAATTTTAAAATTGTTACCCCTTTCCCAAAAGAGAAATTATTGGCATCCGCAGCAGCTTGTATGTTAAAATTAACATATTGATAATCATCAGAAAGCACTACCTTATCAAATGAAAATGATATGGTCGGAGATAACTCAATAGGATAAATTTTGCACGGAATTTTATGCGCTGTCGCATTACTATTTTCGGGTAAATAAGCTGATTGCCTTGTACAAATTTCTATATTTTGTTTCAAATCTTGGGCAGCAATGCGTTTTTTATCAAAAACAAAATAAGGGTGGGCGGATAAATCATGAAGCCAAGTAAAAGATTCCTCAGAAGATACCGCTTCATAATACTCTCTATTATTATCTAAACTCTTATTAGAGCTTTTTTTCAGAAAAAATAGACCATCAGTTTGTCCGTCTATATTAGCCGCATGAGAAACTTTGATTAAGTCATTACCTACAATACCTCCATAAGTTATTACATAAATAAAGCTATCTTCCTGTATTCCTTTATACAATTTTTGAGCTTTTATTTTATTTTCTGTAAAAATTTCAGTATGTTCTTTGTTCCAAAACGAATTTTGTGAGACAACACTACCTTCTACGATTAGGCCTGATAAAGCTACAAGTTCACGAATAGTTTTGTGATGATGAAATAAATCCTCATCTACATTTTGAGCAAATAAATCAAAAGTAAATAACAAAACTCCAATCATAATCCGAAAGCATTTTACAAATTTAACAAAATTATATTTGGCATAGAGGGAGCATTTATTGTTTCGCTCTTTTGTGGTAAAAACCACCTTTGTAATAGAAACTAAGTTTTTCATTAATACGGATTTTAAATTAAGAAATTTATTTTAAATTAAACTAAAACAAATATAATACTTTTTCAAGAAAAAAGCAAATTTTTCTCCTTATTTTCGACAGTTAATTATTCCCTCGAGCTAAAAAATTTATTTTATAAATAAATCCTCCTTACCTATCTATTATTTTCAAATATATTCCTATTTTTGCACCTTGTAAAAAAAAGCATTTGTAAGTATTATGTTCGCCATATCACCTATATCTATCATACCCGTAAGGGCGCAACCGAGCGAACAAAGCGAAATGGTAACGCAGCTTTTATTTGGAGAAATCGTTGAAGTGCTAAATGTAAGCAAAAGACTTCAAGCATTGAACCCTGGTTGGTCGCAAGTGCGTTGTATTTATGATGATTATTTGGGTTGGATTACAAAAAAACAATTGCTTTTTTTAAGTTCACAAAAACCTGATTATCAGTCGATTGCATCAAGTTTTGAACTCGTGCAAGCTGCCATG
>JANMGN010000329.1:0-3364 GCA_031374645.1 Chitinophagales bacterium
ATCGGCCGAGACTATAAAAATACCACTGCCAATCATGGAGCCACTGACGAGCATCGTGCCGTCCAACCAAGTCAGCGTCCGTTTAAATTCTTCTGGTTGATTTGTTACCTCGTTTTGATTCATACTTTTTTTGATTTTAGAAAATTAAGAAAACAAGGTAAAAAGATTTGTCAAGCACCGAGCAAAAATGAATATTTATTCATTGAAATAATTTTTAAACAGGCAAAATATATTTTTTAGGACCCCTCAGTAGTCAGTCAATTTAATATTGTCGGGTAATTATTTTATCTTTGTGATTTAACTTCACAATAATGGGTAAAAAACTATATCACGTTGATTTAACGGCTTCTGAGCGGGCACAGCTTATAACAATCATCAATAAACGCTTGTCGACGAGCGAAGCTGCTAAACGTAGTAACATTTTATTAGCTGCTGATCGGCTTGGGGATGAAGCCTTGACTGACGAATTAATTTCGTTAAAATATCTTGTCAGTGTACGGAGTATTGAACGACTTCGGAAGTGTTTTGTACTGGATGGTCTTGCAGTAGCTTTGGCTGGTAAACCGCGTTTGAATTTAGATAAAATAAAATTTGATGGTCATATAGAAGCTAAATTAATTGCCTTACGCTGCAGTGAATCAGAGGCAGGTTCAAGTGGTTGGGCCTTACGTCTGTTGGCTGACAAAATGGTTGAATTATCTTATGTTGAATCCATTAGTCACGAAAGTGTGCGTCAAATTCTAAAAAAAACGAAATTAAGCCTTGGCAAATAGCAGAATGGGTTATTCCCGAAGCCAGTGCCGCTTTTGTGTGTTGTATGGAGGATGTTTTAGAGGTTTATGCCCGTCCTTACGACCCTAAACACCGAGTTGTCTGCTTTGATGAATCACCTCAGCAATTAGTCAGTGAACTGAGAGCCTCATATATTGACAAGAAAGGGGTTAAACACGAGGATTGTGAGTATAAACGTGAAGGTTCGGCAGACATATTTATGATTGTTGAGCCTCTGGGTAAACGCCGAGAAGTCTTCGTCGAGGAGGGTCACAATGGGATAATATGGGCAAAAAAAATGGACTATATTGCCAATGAAATGTACAAGAATGATGAGGAGGGCGGAAAAATTACGGTTATTATGGATAATCTTTCCACCCACAAAAAGCACAATTTATACAAGGTATTTACACCTGAAAAAGCAAGAGCTATTATAAATAAATTAGAATTTGTCTATACGCCAAAGCATGGCTCATGGCTCAATATTGCAGAGTGTGAATTGAGCGTCCTTTCACGCCAAGCATTAGATAAACGGTTTCCAACAATGGCTGAATTAGAGGTGCAAGTTCAGACATGGGCAAACAATAGAAATAATAAACAAAAAGGTGTCGATTGGCAGTTTAAAACAAAAGATGCAAGGATAAAACTTAAAAAATTATACCCGACAATATTAACTTGACTGACTACTCAGTATAAAATGCTTTTTTCATGAAAAAATCGTTGTTCTATCAAACCCACGTTCTTTGATAGACTGAAAAAAAAATTCAATAGTTCAGTGTTTTTTTATATTCTTTGAACACATTGGGTTTTTGACAGTTATTTAAAATGGCTAAATAAATTCATACGTAGGCTTTTCTTGTGAAATAACCTGATTCAATATCAAAAAATAAATTTCATCAGTTAAATCATCACGTAGAGTAATTTTTTTAAGAACTTTATCGGGAACTCCGTATTCTTCTATTTTTAATGTAAATAAATTAAAAGTATACGTAAAATTTCAAAATCTGCACTTAGGTTTTCACACTTATAACTTCCATTTACTTCAAAACTTATTACTTATACGTGAGATAAAATGACACATTAACTATTTATGGTATCGTTTTTGAATTATGAAAAATATCTATAGCCTAAACTACTAAAGAAGGGTACATTGTTAATTTACAATAGTTTCTCAAAACTATGTAGATTCTTCGTTTATCTTTTTCGTGGTTCACCTAATAATAATTCAAACGATTTCTAAGTCAAAAAAACCGCATCTAAAGTTTATAATCTCAACCTTTTATCTCAGCATGATAACATACTATCGCCGATTTCTGACTGCTGCCTTCTTTGTGCTGCTTTCTCTCCCAACTTTTGCCGATGAAGTTAATTTCATCAACGACAATGTTCGCGTCGCGATTGACCGTGCAGCAGCCGAAGGCAAACTCGTTTTCCTCGATTTTTGGGCAGACTACTGTTCGCCATGCAAACTCATGGAAAAATACACGTTCACAGACCCCTCAGTAATAGAGCGTATGAACGGCAGTTATATTCCCGTTCGCATCAATATTGAAACGTTCGATGGCTACGATTTGAAGGCGCAATACAATGTCAAGTTGTTGCCAACTATCATCGTTTTGAACTCTAAAGGTAAGCAAGTTGCGCGCTTTGAAGAATCCATGTCAGGTTCTAAATTGACGGCAATTTTAGCGCAGTATGATACAAAGAAAAATCGTAAAAAATTTGTAAAACCAACTGCTGAACCAGTCAAAGCAGGCTACGCACATGATTTTGATATTGTGGCAAAACCAAGCCTTAAAAGCACTGTTCTTCCAACAAAAACTGCGGAAAAGCCTGTAGCCATCGCGCCAACCATAGTAACACCACGTCCAATCAATCCAGAAGCGGCACCAGTAATAGCTAATAATACGGCTAAGCCCACTGACAAAACAACATTTAGACAACCTGCTTTTGGCGCATCACCACCACCAAATAGTAATGTGAAACCCTCAAAACCTAACGAGATACCAACTAATTACAATGCCATTGCAACCAATCGGTCAGTTACAAAGGTGGAAAGACCAGCTAATTTCAGTACCACAACGACCACAACAGTGCGAACTATTGCTGTCAATAATACTGCGACAACGGGCACAAAAAAAGCGTCATTAACGAATATTACGGCGGGCTATTTCACGATTCAAATTGGTAATTTTATACAAAAAGATAATGCTGACCGTGCGAGTAAGGTGATGAAAAACCAACTTGAAGGAAAACAAAAAGTATTTTTACTGTCGGGTGGTTCTGAGACTTTGATTACGCACCGCGTTATGGTAGGGGGGTTTAAATCACATAAAGAAGCAACAGAATTCAAGAATCGAAATCAAATTAAAGGGTTTATTCAGAATTACAGTTCGTACATAAAAAATTAAAAATCGAATAATTAGCATATCCGTAAAAATCCCGAATTTTCTAAATTAGAAAATTCGGGATTTTTTTTGCTCATTACTGAAAAAGGGACCCCTCAGTATAAAAGCGTTTTTTAGCTAAAAAACGCCCTTCCAAACAATCTCCGCATCGCGCCAAACATCGTAATCTTTGGCGTATAAAAAAT
>JANMGN010000101.1:0-3816 GCA_031374645.1 Chitinophagales bacterium
AGATATTTTTTATAGCCTTTTCCTCCAATAAGTCAATAGGTCTTTTGAAAATATCTTGAAGTGAAAACTTAAAATCGAAGTAGTTGTCAGCGTACTCTTCTACTGTAATATTTGAAAAATCTACAATTAAGTCAATATCACTTTCTGCATTAAAATTATCTGTCAGAACTGAGCCAAAAGCATACAGGCTTTTTACTTTGTGATTTTTACAAAGTTTGATGATGACAAAGATAAATATTATTTTTTAACTATAAAAATAAAAAACATAAATAATTGATTATAAATTAATTATACATTATAAATTAATAATTATTCATTAATTTATCACGCCATATACTCCCATGCCGTATGATAACCATTTCTTTTTTCACAATAATTCAAAAATGCTTCATAAAAATGATGTGAAGCAATCGTAGCACTATCTCCGATGATGATTAATTTTTTTCTTGCACGGGTCATTGCGACATTCATACGCCTGTAATCATTCAAAAAACCAACTTCATTTTTAGGATTCGAGCGCACGAGCGAAATATAAACCACATCACGTTCTTGTCCTTGAAAACCATCTATCGTATTGACCGTAATCGGCAATTCTTTGAGCATCAAATCATCTTGGATTTCATTTTGCATAAAAGTCACTTGCTCCCGATAAGGCGAAATTATGGCAATCGTAGGTACTTCATGCGCTTCATAAAACTCTACTAATTTGTACAAATGCTCTCGCAAAATAAAATACTCTTCGGGTTTGTAACGGCTCGGAAAACGCCCCATTTTTTCTACGACTTTTTCTTCAAAACCACAGCCTACGGTATCCACAAATTGTACCGCTTCGCCATCATCTAAGAGCAAACGATGATTGGCTACGCTCTCATGCGCAGTCAGTTTTCCATCGTAAAATTGTTCGTTAGAAAATTGCATAATCGACTGATTCATACGATATTGCACGGTCAAAAGCGATACTTTTGGTAGTAAATCTATGCAGCGTTCTATCATAGTAACGTGCAGACCTTGTTTGCGAGCTTTCATAGATTTTACCGTCGGTGGCAACTGAAAAGGGTCGCCAGCCAGCACTACTTTTGTTGCTCTAAGAATCGGAATCCAAGAAGCGGTTTCTAAGGCTTGCGCAGCCTCATCTATAACGACCGTCTGGAATTTCATATTGCGAATAACCTTACTCGAAGCGCCTACCAAAGTACAAGCGATAATTTGCGCACCAGACAAAATTTGGTCGAGCAGACGGTCTTCTAATTGGTTTGCCCAAGACGATAGCTCATCGGCTTCGTCTTTGTATTTTTTACGCAATTCTTTTTCTCTAAAACTAAAATTACGCTTGTATTGTCGAGCTTTACGACGAGCTTCGGCAGCTTGTCGGCGAACTTTATTGATGTTTTTTTGCTCAGGATGATGCGATGTGATGTACTCCAAAGTATGTTTTAAAATATCATCATCTACACGAGAAATATTCCCAATTCTGACTACATTTAAGCCTTGTGCGCTTAGTTTTTCGGTCAATAAATCTACTGCGGCATTACTCGGAGCAGTGACTAAAACCTGATTTTCACGCTGCGCCAAAAGGCGAATCGCTTGCACCAAAGTCGTTGTTTTGCCTGTTCCTGGCGGGCCATGCACGATAGCAACGTCTTTTGCAGCCAAAATAGTGTTTACAGCAGCATTTTGCGAAGGATTCAAAGAAGTTACGGATATTGGGTTTGTCCATTCCTCAAAACGGATTTCTTTTTGTCCAGCCAGCATCGCTCGCAATTCTGCAACACGGTCTTTATCCGCTTTCAAAACCTTGTTTGTCGCACGCTCCATTTCCTCGTACGAACGCTCGTCGAACAACAAATCTATACCCAAAGTCAAGTCTTCTGTCCACTCTGGAATATCTTTCGAGTTCAAAATAATCTTCATGCGGTTGCGCTCCATGAAATTAATTACACCACTTTTTTCACGTAATTGCCCGTCAGGACGCTGTGAAAAAAAACTTACCGTCATGCCTTCTTTGAACTGATGCGGCTCATTGATACGATTTTTTCTTTCCACGACCACAAAAGCCCTATCGCCAATTGCATAGCCAGCTCGCTCCACTTTTACAGGATACCACGAGTAACCCAAATTGATGCGGTCTGCCAGCGGCACATTTTGAATCATGGTCTTGTATTGCTCAAAATCCTCTTCTCGCTCGATTTTTAGTGCAGCCAATAAATTCTCTAAATTTTCTATCGCTATATTATTAGTCATGGGACAAATATCTGAAAAATATATTTAATTTTAGAATTGAAACATAAATAAACAGTAAATTAGTTGTTTAGTTGCATTTTTAGAAATAAGAAAAAGTTATGATCGCTTTTTTATGTTGGCTTAACAAAATCTTGTTTATATTTGCAGCGTGAAAATAGCTGTATAAATTTGCAAAAGGTATTAAATCTGACCAATTTTAGTTCCTAAAACCTTTTACAAAATTCTATGTTTTAATTTACCGAAAGCTGTATAAAGCTAAACAACCAAATAAACAACATAAAATATTGATTATCAGTCATTTGTATTTAATTATTCATTGTTAATTTTTAATTATTCATTACCACTTTTTCTAACCAAATTTTATTTTTTAAATGAGTAAACTCGATTTTTCTAACACAGCCATCGCTTTTTCGTCAAAAACGGACAAAGAATTAAAGAAAACGGCTTGGCTTTTTGGTATGATGAACAAACAGTGGCTTGTCAATATTGGCTCAAAATTAGGACTTTTTGCCGTAGAATGGAATTTGCCATTTGCAGAAACAGCCGTAAAATATACTATTTTCGAGCAGTTTTGTGGAGGTGTTTCTCTGCCCGAATGTAACAAAACAATCGATAAATTATACGATTTCAAAACAGCAACTATTTTGGATTACGGAGCTGAGGCAAAAGAAAGTGAAGCGGATTTTGAAAACACTAAAAATGAATTTATCAAAGCGATAAAATTTGCTGCAAGTAGCAAAAGTGTTCCCGTTGTGAGTATAAAAGTGACAGGTATGGCTCGTTTTGATTTATTGGAAAAAATACACGCCAAAGAAACACTTTCTAATACAGAAAAAGCTGAATACCAGTTGATTACAAAACGTGTAGATGAAGTTTGTAAAACCGCTTTTGACCACAAAATCGCTGTATTTGTAGATGCCGAAGAGACTTGGATTCAAGATTCAATAGATGAAATCGTAGAACGTATGATGGCAAAATACAACAGAGAGCGAGTGGCTGTTTACAACACTTATCAGATGTATTTATCGTTCAAATTAGACTATTTGTATGCCTCTTTTGAGCGAGCAAAACAAGGAAATTATATCTTGGGCGGAAAACTCGTTCGTGGTGCTTATATGGAAAAAGAAACCAAACGTGCGGAGGCGATGGGTTATCAAAATCCTATTAATCCGACTAAACAAGCGACCGACGATTTGTATAATAAAGGTATTGTTTTTTGTATAGAAAATTACGAACGCATCGCCTCGTGCTGCGCATCACACAATCAAGAAAGTTCTCTTTTGCAAGCACAACTCATTGATAGTAAGGGTATTGCAAAAAATCATCAGCATCTTTCTTTTTGTCAATTGTATGGCATGAGTGATAATTTGACGTTTAATCTCTCAGATGCTGGCTACAATTCAGCAAAATATATGCCTTACGGAACAGTGAAAGATGTGATTCCCTATTTGATTCGCAGAGCGCAAGAAAATAGCTCTGTTTCGGGCGATATGGGAAGAGAATATAAAATGATTATGGAAGAAGTGAAGCGAAGAAAGGGTAGTGCAGTTTAGTAACGTGTAAATAATAACTTGT
>JANMGN010000104.1:0-5470 GCA_031374645.1 Chitinophagales bacterium
GAAAAAAAATTAACCAAAAATAATTTTTTTAGCAAAAAAAGCGAATAATCATCATAGCCTATCAAAAAACGCTACACTACGTCATATTACGTATAAAACGTTGATAATCATGTATATAAATACAAAAGTGACATAATATTTCTTTTTCGATAAAATAAAAGAAATATATCTTTAAATAAAATAAATAAACAAAATTTAATAAAGATATATAGATATGAAATATTTATTTATATCTTTACGCTACGATTGTATATAGTGTAGTTTTATATGAAAATACTGCTATTTATATCGTTTTTTAAGCCATAGAAAAACAATTAAAGACTTTTCGATTTTTGTTTTCATCTTTATTTTATTAAAAAATGTCACAAATTTTACATTTATGAAAAAAATTTACAACATTATTATTTTTCTCTCTTTGTGCTTTTCTTTACAAGCTCAAACCACTGTTTTGAAAGGTGAAATCAAAGATTCTAAATCTGGAGAAACGCTCATAGGAGCTACTGTCATGGTAAAAGGAACTACCGAAGCCGTCGCTACCGATTATGATGGTAATTTTGAATTAAAAACAAAACAGCCGTTACCGCTTACCTTAGTTGTAACATATATAGGTTATACTACAAAATCTGTTGCGGTGAGCAACAATAGAGATAGAATAAAATTGTCACTTGATGAAGAAAATAATGTCTTGACAGAAGTTACAGTTATCGAAAGAGGTAAATCTGAAAAAGAAAAAGAAAAACCGATTTCGACCATCACGCTCGGGCAAGGTGCTATCAAAGAAGCCGTTTCGGGCTTTTACAATACACTCGGAAATCAAGCAGGAGTAGATTTGACAACTGCAAGTTTGGGATTTACCGTTATCAATACACGTGGTTTTAACTCTACAAGCCCTGTACGTTCGCTTCAAATTATTGACGGTGTGGACAATCAAGCGCCTGGCTTGAACTTTTCGTTGGGTAATTTCTTAGGAGCAAGCGAGTTAGATGTCAATAAAGTAGAGCTTATTGTAGGCGCAAGTTCTGCATTTTATGGCCCAAATGCCTTCAACGGCGTAGTGGCAATGGATACCAAAAAACCATTTTACAGCAAAGGTTTTTCTGCAAGTGTAAAAGGTGGCGAGCGCAATCTTTTAGAAATTGCTGCACGTTATGCTGATGTGATTAAAAATAAAAATGGAAAAGATATGCTTGGTTTCAAGTTTAACCTCTTTCATTTTAGAGCAAGTGATTGGACAGCCGAAAACTACGACCCCGTGACAGGTACTCGAACAGGACGTGACAATCCTGGCAGATACGATGCTGTAAATATATATGGCGATGAATACAATATCTCTGGCGACCAGACTACTGGTTCTCGAACAGAAAAAATTGGTTTGGGCATTTATCATCGTACAGGCTACAAAGAAATTGACTTAGTCGATTACAATACCAGAAATTATAAGGCAAATGCTGCCGTTTATTTGCGATTAAATCCTGAAAAAGGCGAAGAATCAGCGGAGCTGAACTATGGTTTCAATTATGGAAACGGTACTACTGTCTATCAAGGAGATAATCGTTTTAGTTTAAAAAACATTTCATTTTTCCAACATAAATTAGAACTCAGAAAAGGCGATAAATATTTCATACGTGCTTATACCACAATGGACAACGCTGGAGATTCTTACGACCCTTATGCAACAGCAATTCGCCTGCAAGACGAATCCAAAACTTCTGGAAAATGGTACTCTGATTACGTGGACTATTGGCGTGTAAATTTTGACCCACAAGCAGAAAAAACAGGCTATCCTAAAATTAAAATTATAATAAATCCTGACGGAACTATTGGTGGTTCTTTTGATGACAAAGCCGCTGACAAATGGTTGGCTGACAATAAAGAAACACTAATAAAATGGCACAAAATAACTGAAACAGAAATAAATAAAAAAAATACATCGACCTCCATAGAAACTGCTGCATTTTTAGAGCCAGGTTCTGATGCTTTCAAAGCTGCTTTCAAAAAAATAACTTCTACGCCAGCAAATCAAAAAAACCTCGCAGGAACAAGATTTGTAGATCGTTCTGCGCTGTATCATCTACACGGAGAGCGTAAATTTGAGCCTCGTTTTACAGACGAAATCGTGGTAGGCGCAAATTACCGTTTATATACGCCTATTTCTGATGGGACTATTTTCTATGATACAGCGAACGTAAAAATTAAAAATTCAGAATACGGTGTTTATGCAGGATTTAAGAAAAAATTACAAAACGGACGATTTACCATCAACGGAACGATGCGTGTAGATAAAAACCAAAATTTTGGTTTTTTACCTTCGCCTGCCGCCTCTATGGTCTGGAATCCAAAAAAAAATACGTACTTCCGCTTTTCATTTTCATCGGCTATTCGTAACCCTACTTTGAGCGATCAATACTTGAACCTTAACGTTGGTAGAGCAATTTTGGCAGGTAATCTTGATGGAAGAAAAAATATGATTACAGTACCTTCTTTCATAGACAACCTTGCAAGTGGATACATAAAACCACTTGTATATTTTAATATTGCAGGTGTACGCCCAGAAAATGTCAAAACTGGAGAAATTGGTGTACGGACAACTGTTGGTAAAAAATGTTTTATTGACGCAGGCTATTATTACAGTGCTTATAAAAACTTTATTGGTTATAATATTGCGATTTCGGCAGATACTTCTGGCGATAAAATATTAAAAAATATCCAAGCCTACCGTTTTGCGACCAACTCTCTGAGTACTGTTACAACGCAAGGTTTAGCAATTGGAATAGATTATTACCAAAGTGAAAAATTTTCTTACAATGCAAACTACAGTTGGAATAAGCTCATCAAAACAGATGCCAATGACCCGATTATTCCAGCGTTTAATACACCCGAGCATAAGTTCAATGTAGGACTTACTGGTCGTAAATTGAAAATAAAACAAAAAAATGACAATGAATTTGGCTTCCGCATAAACTACAAATGGGTACAAGGCTTTACCTTTGATGGGTCTCCACAATTCTCAGGAAATATTCCTTCGTACGGCTTGTTAGATATGCAAGTAAATTATTCTATTGCAAAACAAAATACCGTGATTAAAGTAGGTGCATCAAACGTTTTGAAAAATCTTCACTATGAAGTATATGGTGGTCCGCTTATCGGTCGTTTGGGTTATATAAGTTTATTGTATAATTTCCAAAAAAAATAATCTAATGAATAATGAATAATTACGAAGCGAAAATCATTTGATATTATTAGATTTTAATGAAAAAATGTAAAAATTTATACAATCTATTAGTTATCAAACACTTACACATTTTTAATTATTCATTTTTAATTATTCATTTTTAATTATTCAAATATTCAATTTTTTTAATAATTTTTTTAAACTAAACTTTTCATTTTTCACATGAAAAAATTTAACATCCTATTAGTAATAGCAATGCTATTCAGTATGGTTTCCTTCGCGCAAAAGGATCGCTTTGTTAAGCCAATTTTTGGTTCTGTAAAATCTACAATGGGTATCACTTATTGTGAGAACTACACATTTGAGCCATTTTTGCTTCAAAAGCCAAATACTCACACCTTAAAAATTCCATTAAAATGTGATTTTTACGAACCAGTTGGCGACAATTCAAAAAAACGTCCTTTGGTAATTTTCTTACACACAGGTAACTTCATTCCTCAGCCAGGTTTCGGTGGTAGCCCAGAGGGCCGTACTACGGATTCTGTATTGGTAGAACTTTCTACTCGTTTGGCTAAAATGGGTTATGCTTGTGCTTCTGCGGACTACCGTATTGGTTGGGCTCCAACTTCTCCAGACGAAACAACACGTAAATTCACTTTGATTACTGCTGCATACCGTGGTATTCAAGATGTACGTTCATGCGTTCGTTATTTCAAAATTAACGCTGATAAGTACGGTATCGACACATCACGTGTAACTGTATTTGGTGCAGGTACAGGTGGTTACATCGCATTAGGTGTTGCTTCTTTGGATAAGTACCCAGAAATTTTTGCCAACACAACTCCTGCTGGTAAATTTATTTTGGCTACAAATCCATTGACACCAATGATTATCGAAGGCTTCAATGGTAATATCAATGGTACATCTTTTGGTAAAGCTGCAGTTAATTTTGGTGTTCCTGCAGGCGATACATTGTGTATTCCTACTAACTTAGGTCCAACTTCTAACGTACAGTTGGTTGCTAACTTAGGTGGTGCATTAGGCGATTTATCTTGGGTAGATAAAAATTCTGTTCCGACAATCTCTTTCCAATCTCCTACGGATTTTTACGCTCCTTACAAAGAAGCAGTATTGAAAGTACCAGTAAGTGCTGCTGTAATTTTTGATATTGTGAACGTAATGGGTGCTTACAATGTTCAAAAGAAGCAAGATAGTTTAGGTGTAAATGCAAAATGGAAAGCATTGAAATTGAATGATGCTTATAGCCAGGCTGCAAACAAATTCAATGATGGTTTTGACGGTTTATACCCAATGATGGGCTTAAAACCTACAGATTCATCTCCTTGGAACTGGTGGGATGCTGCGTTTTGGAGTACAAAACCACACCCGTCAGTAGCTGGTGCAAATATTCATCAAGTTGCATTGCAAGGTGCTCCTTTGACTACTGCAACTCGTTCAAAATTATACTGCGATACTATCGTTGGTTATTTCGCTCCACGTGCTTATGCACAATTAGAATTGGATAAATTCGTTGCTCCTACGGCAGTTACTTTCTCTGTTGATATGAAAAACGAAAAAGTAGATGCTGCTAAAGGTGTTTGTGTAGCTGGTAACTTCCAAAAAGCGGCAGGTTTTCCTGACGATTGGAAACCAGGTACTACAAAATTAACAAACAAAGCTGGTACTACTATCTGGGAAGTTACGCTTAATATCCCTGCTGGCAACTATGACTACAAGTTCATCAATGATGACAACTGGATTGGTTTAGAAGAAAAAATGAAAGGTAAAGGCTGTTATGCTGATGATAACCGTACTGTAACGGTAGCTGGTGCTACTCAAACAGTAGGTACATTTTGCTACAACAAATGTTTCGCTTGCGATGAGTTTGCTGTAACTTTATCAGTAGATATGGGCAAAGCAGTTATCGACCCTGCAGGTGTTCACGTAGCTGGTATGTTCCAAGGTTGGAACGCTGGTAAAACAAGAATGGCGCAAGTTGGTACTACTTCAGTTTATACTGCATTAGTAGGTATGAAAGCTGGTGCTCAAGAATACAAATTTATCAATAGCAACGATTGGAATGCTATGAAAGATGAAAAAATCAAAGCTGGTTCTCCTTGTGAAAAAGGTGGTGGAAACCGTTTTATTACAGTTGCAAAAGATGGCGATAACAATAATGCAGGTACACTTGCACCTTGTTTTGGTTACTGCGTAGCTTGTAAAGATGTAGTTGGTGTAAACGATGCTGCATTAGATGCTGCAATGTCTATCCAACCTAATCCAACTATGGGTCAATTC
>JANMGN010000127.1:0-1787 GCA_031374645.1 Chitinophagales bacterium
GCAGTGAGTAAGATTCTGCTCATGTTGGATTAATTAAGTTCGTGATTTAAATACGGTTTTGATTTTTGATTTGTAACGACAAACAAATCTTTATGGGGACAAAAGTTGTTCGTTTATCTGATAAAAGCAAATAAATAGGAGAGAATTCGACAGTTAGGGAAAATAAGCAAAGCGGCTGAAAAAACAGCAATTTCCGCTTTGGCTTTTTTGGGCTATAATTTTACCAATTTAATTTCAAACAGAGTTGCTAAATGTTGGTATATTTGATAAACTGAATTAACAAAAGTTGTTTGAAAAATAGCCTTTATGGTATTCCATAATTTGACTTTTGTTTTAATTTTTTCTTCAATTTGTCTAAATGTGTGACAACACGCTTGAACGAGTTGATCAATGTAAAATGCGAGCATCATTAAGTAAGCAAACATTGTGGATAAATGGTCTTTTCCATGCCCATAATTATGCTCAAAGTTGTAGCCCAAATTTTTTAACGTATTGAATGTTTCGTTCTCAATTTTCCACCGCGCTCTTGCTGCTTTCATAAGCGCGATAAGCTTATTTTCAGCCAATTTTATGTCCGTAATCCAAGTAAATGTAGTTGTTTTTCCATTTTTATCTGTTTGAGTATATTGTATAAAATTGACCCTTAATTTAGGCGAACTGTTGCAAAGCAAGACATTATTGACATACTCAAATTGATGTTTTATACCATTTTCTGTATAGGTGTAAGTCTTGAGTTCTTTACGGGCTCTTTTGCCTTCTATATATTTAAAAAGTGTTTTATGACTGTCGGGTTTTACATTTAATAAATAATTAAATTTATTATCCATAAGTTGTTCAATATGAGGCGCATTACCATATAAAGCATCTTCAACAAATAGGAAATTGTACTGTTTTTGATACTTTCCGTAAGCCGTTTTCATGTTTGCTTGAAGGCGTTTTGCCGCGTTTCTTTCGCAATCATTTTTCTCAACGCCATCTTGCTGTATAATCGGCTCCACATCCATGATAAAAACTTCTCGTTTATCAGGATGTACCAAAGCAGCACATAACATACTATGATAATAAGTACAACTGCCATCTTTATGCTCTTTTTTCAAGCAACAAGTGCAGCCAATTTTTTTCGAACTGAAATGCTGAACGCCGTCGCACGACACAATATGGTAGCTGACACTGCCAATTTTATAGGCAAATTCATCTAAAAGTCCTGTT
Organism: Chitinophagales bacterium; assembly: GCA_031374645.1. Lineage (GTDB taxonomy): Bacteria > Bacteroidota > Bacteroidia > Chitinophagales > Saprospiraceae > CANHEE01. The sequence continues at coordinate 1,210 of JANMGN010000127.1, forward strand.
TTTCGTAAAGTAGTAAATTTTTTAGGAAATAAATTACGTATGAAAACAGGGTTTATTTTGTCCAAAACAGCCCGAAGTTGAACATCAGAACAGATTTTTTCGATACCAAAAACGGACTTTAAATTAGATTTTTCAACAAAAGTTTGTTGTTCAAAATCCAATAAAGACGTATATTTTAACGAAAACATCGAATAACCGCACATTAGAATGTCGTCTAATTTGTGACTGGCATTAGAGGCGCGTTTATCTTCGACACGCTCAAATATTTTACGTAAATCCGAAATTTCATTATCCAAAGTAATTTCGTTACGGTATGTTGTATGACTTTTTGCTCCCATAACGGCAAACATAGCAATTTGTCATAAAAAAGCCAAAGCGGAAATTGCTGCTTAAAAAATTAATATACCCGACTAAGTGTTGATAATCAATTACTTACGCCATTAATCTTTGTTCGATTTACAATTAAAATAAATAAGCTACTCACTTTTTACAGTCAAAATTGAGCCAATAAGTAATAAATTGAAGACCTTTAGCGCTGCAAGTATTTTTTACCGAAAAAAAGATACATTTCCTAAATA
>JANMGN010000335.1:0-1669 GCA_031374645.1 Chitinophagales bacterium
TTTGTAATTGTTTGTTTTTTAGGTAGTTGTGAGATTTTGCTTTGCTGAAAGCTGCTACTACAATAAACAAAGGGTGTCTTGAAGACACCCTGTGCTTTGAAACGAAAGCTACTGCGAAAACAATAGCTGTTTTTATAAAAATGAAAATTTTGTTGTTTGTAATTGTTTGTTTTTTAGGTAGTTGTGAGATTTTTACTTTGCAAAAAGTCTAGCTACAATCACCTAAATAATTATAATTTTCTAATTCTGACGCATTTATAGGATAAACGTGCCAACCAATCTCACTACCTGGTACAAATATCAAAGTATCACGAGGACTATAATAGTCTATTGAACCAGAAGAAGTCAGATAGCCAACATCGTTAATTCCATAACGTTGTAAATCAATATCTCTAATGATATACATTGGATTAATATGGTTTGGATGCTGAAATACAGATACTTCAAAATCTTGTAGATTGGAGTATATAGAGTTTAAGCTTCCTGAAGTTAGAAAGCTAACAACTGTAATGTATTCTCCATCAGAGTTACTGCTTACAAAATTAGGATCATGTTTATGATTTTTTCCAAATAATATACCAGCTTGGTCAGCTGCAAGTAATTCGCTTGATAAAGTAATTAAGTCTTTCATAGATGAAAAAATTGGTTTTTATAAATTTAAAAATATTTTATAATGGTTTTTTTTCTCCATTAATTTATATGCAAGTTAATACTTTTTTTTGATAAATCCAAATTTTTTACTATATAAAATAAAAAGACTTTTCTAAAACTTACATCTTAGAAAAGCCTTTTAAGTCTTTAATTATCAATTTTTTACGCACTACACGCCAAACAATCTGGATCATCTAAGCTACACGCTTGCGGAAAATTCTCTGTATTGATGTCTTCAAATTTTTTCTTTTCAGAAACGACATAAGCTGCTGTTTCAAAGGTTGCTTTCTCTAAAACAGGCTGCTTTTCTTCTACAAACTTTTGTTGGTATTTGCTGCTCAATGTGAATTTGATAGGATCAACAGCTGCTTTTGAGCGAAGGTAATAAATACCTGTTTTTAAGCCTTTTTGCCAAGCATAAAAGTGCATCGAAGTCAATTTACTAACCGTTGCAGACTCTACAAATAGGTTTAGACTTTGGCTCTGACAAATGAATGCTCCACGGTCTGCCGCTAAATCAATAATCGCTTTTTGACTGATTTCGTAAGCCGTTTTATACATCGCTTTTATGTCGTCAGGTACGCCATCGATGTTCTGTACAGAACCATTTGAAGCGATTAACATTTCACGTAACTCATTGTCCCACAGCCCTAAACGTATTAAATCTCTCAATAAGTGTTTATTTACAACAATAAACTCGCCCGACAAAGTACGGCGTGTATAAATATTGGAAGTGTATGGCTCAAAACACTCATTATTGCCCAAAATCTGCGACGTAGAAGCCGTAGGCATCGGTGCAAGAAGTAGTGAATTGCGAACGCCATGCTTCATCACTTCTTTGCGAAGGCTCGACCAATCCCAACGCTCGCTCGGCAATACATTCCACATGTCAAATTGGAATTCGCCTTGGCTCAGTGGCGAACCTGTAAAGGTTTCGTAAGCACCATTTACCTTTGCTAATTCACAACTTTCGACCATCGAAGCGTAGTAAATCGTTTCAAAAATATCTTTGTTCAAC
>JANMGN010000194.1:0-8982 GCA_031374645.1 Chitinophagales bacterium
GATAAAGATTTAATTATAGGGTCGGTGACTTTACCGTACACGTCTTTGGGTAATCAACAATACAAAATTGAAGTTGGAGATGTGCTTATTGGTGGTTCTGGAACATTTAATTTTACGGCAAACCTGAATTGTACGACTACCGTTTTGGGACAAACACATTGTGTAGAAGCACAGCTTTTTCCTGATAATACCTGTCAAAATGAGCAAGGGAAATTTCAAATTTCGCCCACTTGTACGAATGGAAAAGTGAATTTTGAAGTAAAAAATAAGAATCTAATAGCCGCAACTGACATTAGTTATTTTATCATAGAAGACGATATGATTTTTAAGCAAGGTAATATTCCGAGTTTTTCGCCTTCGCAAATCTACAATATTGATGTACCTGCAAATGGGTCGGTATGGCGCATGGAAATCTGGAAAAATAACAAATTGGTAGCTACTAATTTTTATGAAGCCTGCGGTACTAATGTACAAGGAAAATTCAGTACAGGTTTTCCGATGCAATATCCACAAAATGTAGGGCAGGCAAATACAGTAAAAAGTTGTCAGCAAAGTATAGGTGCTTACGACCCGAATGACAAACAAGGTTTTCCTTTGGGTACTGGCAAAAAACATTTTATTGACCAAAATACGACAATTGACTATTTGATTCGTTTTCAAAATACTGGTACAGACACTGCATTTAATGTCATTGTAGAAGATAGAATTGATGACATTTTGTTGGATTTATCTAAAATTCGTATTTTATCAAGTAGTCATAAAATGACATGGAGTATTAAAAATAAAAATACATTAGTGTTTGATTTTAAGAATATTATGTTGCCTGATAGCTTCAAAAGTTCTATTTTGTCAAACGGTTTTGTTCGTTTTAGCATTGACCAAAAACGTGATAACGCTTTGCAATCTGTGGTAAAAAATAAAGCAAATATTTATTTTGATTTCAACGATGCTGTTATTACAAACGAAACATTTCATACGATAGGAAAAGATTTTTTAAGCACTTCGCAAAATATTTTTGTACCCGATGTTTCGGTTGTTTTAAAACCTAATCCGTTCACTTCTGAGGCAAATATGGAAATTATTGGTAATGTTAGCGGTGATTTACGCTTAGAAATTTTTGATTTATTTGCAAGAAAAATAGAAGTACAAAACTCAAATTCGGCTCGTTTTAAGCTACAAGGCGAACAATATCAAACTGGTTTGTACCTTTACAACATTTATAAAGGCAGTCAACTGATTGCAAACGGAAAATTTATTGTGCAATAATTTAAACTACAATTCAACAATGAAAAATACAATCATCTTCTTATTTTTTAGCTTTTGCATCTTTTCAGCAAAAGCACAAACACAAAAAGTAACTTTTACAAAAGATACTTGTGTATTTAGCTATTTTAATTTGAGCTATATCATAAACGATACGCAAATACCTTCTGGTGTATATATTCCCTTGAATACCTACTCGTTAGATGTTCCGAAAGGCAAATACTTACACTTAAAACTTGATTTTAAAAATGGTAAAGTGAATACAATTCCTTTGAATGGAGTATCTACATTGGATATTGTTTTGATTACTCGCCATATACTTGGTCAAATGCCTATAATCACGCCACAAGCATTGATTGCTGCTGACATTAATAATAATGGAGCAATTTCTACGGCAGATATAGTAGAATTACGCAGTTTAATCCTTGGAAAAATACCAAATTTTACGAATAACACAAATTGGCGTATTTATTCTCCTGACAAATTTTTGCCTTCACAAAGTGGAATATTTAGTAAACTGATACAAAAAGATGAAAAACTGACTTTCATTCCAATAAAAATAGGCGATGTAAATGGAAGTGCGGATGCTACTTTAACTGGTAGTTTTTGCTTCTAAAAAAATACTACTCCAAAAACGGTTTGAAATTATAGAGATTTCAGACCGTTTTTTATTTTCCAATCATTTTTTTTTTAATCGAAATAAAATGTTACTTTTGTGCTATATACTTACATAGATAGTCAGTAAAATACGAATTTTAAAATTTTCTTTCAGTATTTCAACAAGTTTAATGTTTGCACTATTAGTACAAGGCATCATTATGGGTATTACGCTTTCTCTGATGATTGGTCCCAATTTTTTTCAACTAATACAAATTAGTATTGACAGCAGCTATCGTCATGCTTTGGTGTATGCATATGGTGTTTGGTTGAGTGATTTATTGCTGATTTTGGTAGCGGTTTTGGGTGTATCGTATATTAGTGTTTTATTACAAAATCGAACTATTGTTTTGTGCGAAGGTTACGGAGTAGCTGCTTTGCTAATAATATTTGGTATAAATAGCTTTTTTGCAAAAAAAATCATACAGGATACTACTGAAAATATAACGCATAAAACCAACGTAGTGCTTTTTTCAAAAGGTTTTATGGTCAATACATTTAATCCCTTTAATATTATTTTTTGGATAACGCTTTCCAGTCATTTCGATTACACACAATCGGATAGCATCATAAAAGTCATTTTTTATTTTAGTACCGTATTTTTAGTCGTCGTTTTGATGGATGTTGGGAAAGCTAAACTTGCCAGTCGTATAAGAAAAAGTTTGACCGCTACCAATCTTCTTTGGGTAAATAAAATTACAGGTGTTTTACTCGTCGCTTCGGGTTTGATATTGGTTTTTCGAGTTTTTTATATGTGACAAAATACCTGTTTTCGTATTTTTTTCCGAACTTCGCACCAAAATAAACGCCTTGCATTTAGATAAATTAATACTGACCAATTTTAAAAACTATCGTTCACAGACTTTAAATTTTTCGCCTACCATCAATCTCCTCACAGGCTTGAATGGAATGGGCAAAACCAATATACTCGATGCCATCTATTATATATGTATGTGCAAAAGTCATTTTGCTACAAACGACGGTTTTTTAGTTCTCCGAGAAGAAGATTTTTTTCGATTAGATGCTCATTTTCAAGGCGTTACATCAGCGAATGTTGTTGCAAAAATAGTACCTCGCAAACGCAAAGAAATCTCTTACAATGATGTTGTTTATGAAAAACTAAGCGAACATATTGGCAAAATACCCATCGTGATGATTGCGCCCGATGATACTGCACTCGCAACCGAAGGCTCAGAGGAACGTCGCCGTTTACTGGATAATTCGCTCTCGCAACTCGACCAAGTTTACCTCAATAATCTGATGTTGCACAATAAAATTCTGGAGCAAAGAAATGCCTTGCTCAAACAATTTGCGCAAAATCATACCTTTAACGAAAGCCTTTTAGAAGTCTATGACAATCAACTCGTTGCGCCCGTAGAAACTATTTTTTCTTTGCGAAAAATATTTGTGCAGCACTTAGTTCCTATTTTTCAAGAGTATTACAAAATCATTTCAGGAGATAGAGAACAGCCTGATTGTCAGTATGTTAGCCAACTTTTTGAAGGCGATTTTTTGACTTTATTACAAAAATCAAGGGACAAAGACCGCATTTTGGCGAGGACAAATGTAGGTATTCACAAGGACGATTTATCGTTTAGTTTTGACGGAAATGTACTCAAACGTTTTGCTTCGCAAGGCCAACTCAAATCTTTTGTTTTGGCACTAAAACTGGCACAATATGAAGTGTTGCGTCAGCGAAAAGGCATACAACCTATCCTTTTGTTAGATGATGTTTTTGATAGACTTGATGCTAATAGGGTTTCCCAATTGCTCGAGTTACTCTCTCAAAAAGAGTTTGGACAAGTATTTATTAGTGATACACAATCTGAACGAATGGCAGCAATTGTAAAGCAACATTTTGAGCTATTTACACACTACGAAGTCGAAAATGGAACTTGTCGAACGGTTTAGATCTAAATAGATAAGATATTATTTTCTTGAAATTCGAGTTTTCATCAATCAAAGTTTCGGTTAGTATTTCCGTCATGCCTTTTTTGTTTGCCAAAATTTTTACAGCCGAAATTTTTTTAAAAGAAAAACCTGTTTAGTTGGTTTAGCGATGCTAACTTAAGCCCTCTTTTTTTATATTGGTAATTTTTATTTTTAGTCATATTATAAAATAAAAATTTTGTCATGCAGAGTAGAGTATTGGTTTTAAAGATAACATTCCTTCATTTATCTACTACCTGCAAATCACAGGCGAAGATTACAAACTACAATACCCAATAGTACACCAATAATGAGGATTTTAATACTACCAAATTTTTATTTCACAAACAAAAAAAAAACGCCGTATCTTGCTCAGAGATACGACGTGTTTCATTATTCTACTTTTATAACTTTTCCTGCACCAATAATTTCATTATTACTCATAATATTCCAAAAATAAAGCCCTGCGCTTAGGTTTTGAGTTTCTATTTCATTGTTTTCATAGCTCAGTTTTTGATTTTTGAGTAATCTGCCTGTATTGTCGTAAAGGTAAAAAATAGGATTTGCGATAGCTTTACTAAGTGTAACAGATAATTTTTCTTGGAAAGGATTGGGTAAAATGGATATTTTTACTTTTTCGGTTTGTTCTTCTACACTTACGCTTTCGCAGGGCTGCGCCGCTTTTCCTAAGCGATAATTAGGAAAGTTGCAGAGCGAACTATAATAAAAAGTAGGTAATGTAATAGCGTGCTGCTTTACATTACAAGCTGTACCTTCTATATTCGGACTCTCAATAACGTGTATAAGATTAGAGCAACCATAACAGTTAAAATATATCTTGCCATTAGGAGCAAGTTGTCCGTTGTAAAAATCTGCGGTATTTCCACCAAGACAAGTAGGGAAATTATCCGAAGTAGCAACTGTTTTACCTGATTTTGCAATATCTGTTGCGTTCATATTATACTGTCTAATTTCATCAGATAAACCTACGTATAAAAATTGAGAAGTAGAAGAAAATGCAACACCTGCACCACCTTTATTGGTATATTTTATGATTGTAGGATTAGACAATAAGCCTGTACACCTATCAAAATCAAATATTTCTAATACTTGCCCAAGTGTTGGTCCAATGTTATTGTAAATGGCAAATTTTGTTCCGTCAGGAGAATAAGCAGCTGTTCCCGCCCCAAAGGGATCCTTGATACCGATATTTTGCGTACCGATACTATCTATACCATTTTTAGTAATGAGATAACGATAAAATTTATTCGTACTGTCTTCTTGAACCAATAGCCATAAATCTTTTCCATTACTATGTTTACAAACAGTCAATTTTCCATAAGCAGGTGTATAATTACAAAAATTTGCTTCCAGTAAAGTTACTTCCCCTTTTCCGTTGTTTTTTGCCATATTTACGATATGGTACTTAAAATATTTGATATTAAGATAAGGTGGTACTTTAATTGACCCATAAGCCTGAGTCAATACTAAATATAGGCTATCTTTTTCAGGAAAAGGAATAATGATAGTTCCTTGATCAATTGTAAGTAGATTACTAAATTTTGAAAAAAGTTGACCTCCATTTTTTACAGTATCGTTACTGCTATTAGCGAGGATATTTCCATTGCTATACAAAGCTAACTTACCTGTTTTGTCTGCAATCGCAGCGCAGGTAAAATCCATATCCATAAAAGTATTCTCAATTTTTTTAACAATCAACTGATTATTGTTAAAATCCATAGAAGAAAGTCCGAGATTGGTTACTTGAGAATCGCCGTCGTAACCAGCAATCCAAATAAAGTCATGTTTTTGAGCGTTTACATTGCTTGAAAAGAATGTAAGAAGGAAAAAAAATATCTTTTTCATCATTAAAAATTAAAAACCGAGTACAGTTATAACTGTACTCGGTTTGAGTTTTATTTTAAAATTATTAATTTTTGTGTTGATACCAATATATTATTTCTATATACATAGCACAAGTATAAGCCGTTTTGCATATTGCTAATATCCAATAAGTTACTGCTATCTAAGTTGTTTTTACGTATTACTATTTCTCCAGTCATTGATACAATACTCAACTCGGCTACGTCTGTTGTTAGCAAAGGTATATTAAGGTGTAGCTCCGTCTGTGCAGGATTAGGATAAATATTTACTTGCTCTGAATTATTTTTATTTTTTACAACTTTGCTACTTTCTGAGTTTTCAACAGAAGTATTGGTATTTTCAACTGCACAAAAATCTTGGATTTGAAAATATCTATCTTGCCAAAGTTGAAAAAGTTCTCTTGCTTTTAGTACCGCTTTTCCACCTTCTACTTCACATTGAAAAGCAACATTTGCTAAAATTTGCGCTTGTTGTTCATCTAATTTCAAATTGCTGCTCATCACAGTTTTTAAATAAATATCGTTTACTATTTTTTCGTTTTCTTCCCACTTTCCAGTAGGCTGTATTTCATCATTGAGTGCTATCAATGATTGTATTTTTTTCAAACGATTTTGTTTCAATTCGCTTAAAGCCCAGAAATAACGCTCACTATTTTCTGTCCAGAGTTGCTCTGTATAATCCCTTTGCTTTTCTATTTCCGCTTGTTCATTAATATCTTGTGTTTCGCTCCAAAGCTCATTATACATTGCAGCTTCCTCTTGATAATGCCTGCGAATATTCCATAAATTATCTATTTCTATTCTTTCACTATTATTCAATTCTAATGACTTATCAATCTCATTTTCGATTTTATAAAAACGTGCGATATTAGTTTGTTGAACACTATCAAAAAAAGTAATCATTAACTTATTATTTTCTTTTAATGTTGGGTATTCTGATAATTTTTGATACAAGTAGAATGCCGCTTGCCAAGATACTTTATTAGCATTTGCAGTATAACGATAGCTGCCATCGGCTGCTGCAATATCATTTTCGGTTATAACCTCGTCTTCGTCACCTCTCGATTCATCATCTGCTTTTAGTTTTACGATAAAGTCATCTTTGCACTCTATATTTTCTTCACATTTCAAATTTTTTGCTACTTTTTGCTGAAACCAATCTGTTTTAGGATTATTTTGTAATTTTGGAAATATATTGTTTTGCGCCCATAGTTGATTATTTTGTGTAATTGGGTTTGCTATATTAAACCTTGATAGATTTATATTTGGTTGATATTTTGCAGTATTTTGTCCGCCACCATGATAAGCACCATTTTTAGCATATTTACCTACCCATATATTCTGTCCATTTTCTTGTGGCGTAATAATAGAAGTAGGTGACTGGATACTAAGACCATAATTGTGTGTACCTATTATATTGTTTTTCATCTGAAATGAAGTGAAATCTCCACCAAGATGAAAACCAACTGCCGTACCGTTGGTACTACTACAACATACACTTGTCTTGACTGAGGAAAGAATGCTTGCACTTATTGTTTTACCGCTACCTGGTGTACCTGATAGTAAATTTAGATCTTGACTCGTACCATTAATTTGAATATTTTTAATAATAGCTCTTTCTGCATTATTAATATTGATTCCTATATCAATATTGGTAGCTTTCGGTGAAAGAATACCTAAATTTAGAAAACTATTTTCAAATTTTAACCCTTTTGAAGAGGCATAGTGAAAAGCAACATTACGAGGATTGGCAGCGGATGGATTAAAAAGAGAATTTATGGTAACGTCTTTTATACTAAAAAAGCTAGGTTTAGGAATATCTACATAAAGCATCCATATACCGTACCAATTCGCATAATTACTTTTATCTACATTATTATTAAAACCATTTATGGTAACATTTTGAATAATCGGTGGAAGTGTATTTGCAAACACTTTCCCATCTATTTTAATTCCTCTCCAGCCCGCACTGATATTTTTACAACTTGTTATATTTATATTGGTAGGCTCTTGTATTTGAATACCTTGTTTTACATCATCCATACTTAGTTCATTACTTGTTAGCAACGTTGATTGATAACCATATATTCCAATATCCATAGTTTTAAATGTAGAATTTTTTACATTCACAATACTATTGGTAGCATTTATTCCATCGTAAGATATATTTTTAAAATCATTAGCAGTCGTAGAAATATCAGCATTATTCGAAGCTAAAATACCATATTGTAATCCCTCGAATGTATTTCTACCCCAGCCAATTCGCCCTATTTCCATAGTAGCCTTAGCTATCTCTATTCCAACTGCGAAGTTACTACTATAATTTTTTGAATTTTTTTTGAATGTGGTATTGTAACAAGTAAAAGTATTGCCTGAAATAGGCTCTATCCCAAGCAGTCCTATTTTAATAGTAGAATTATTACCAGCAACACTAATACCTCTATAATTCCTTTTAAAAATATTATTTTTAATGTTCACATTGACATTTTTGCCTGTTGTAACTCCATATAAAGCATCTTCCATCCTGCTATCTGCAAAAATAAAATTAGCTTTTTCACCAAGATTTATACTATTCCACATAGTTTCGCAACCATGTAAATAAGAACTTTTGTATATGTTAAGTTTTATACCGTCATTTACTTTAATAGAAGCACTTTCATCATTCATATTAAAATTAACATTTTCAAATGTATAATCTTTATCAATTTGCAAAACACCATTTATTGCAACACAATCATCTTTATATAATTTAGTATTTGCTTTATAGAAAGCGGTTTGAGAGAGTAAAGTTACTTTTCCTGCTATTCCAACAGCATTTTTACAATTACAAGCATCGCAAGTAATATTTACATTATCTATTGAAAGAGTTGTCCAACAGCCATTTGTCAAATAATGTTTAATGCTGTATTTACCAGACAGTGGAAAACTAAAATTTACAGTTGGTGTAGTAGCTGTAAAAATTAGATTGGATTTATCGTCATAAATTTCCCATTTGTGTTTATCAGTCGTATTAGCTGATTTCAATATGAGCAATTGCTTAACGCAATCAATATTTGACGAAAACACTGCACTTTCTCCAGTCAAGGTAACTGGAGTCGCTATTGAGATACGTGAAGTTGCCCTACAAGTAGTTATAGATAATATGGATTGGGCAGTTAAATTAGTTGGAACTGTGGTAGTATTAGGTATTGTTCCTTCTATTGTAAAAGTAACAGTTCCCATTGGTGGAATATTTTTAACTATTGGAACT
>JANMGN010000216.1:0-21941 GCA_031374645.1 Chitinophagales bacterium
TTCGTGATAGCTGCCGCTGCTGCATTTACATCAGCTGCTCTTGGAGCTACTGCTGTTGCTGCTGCATATTCAAAGATACCATCGTGTAAGGTATTATCCCAAAATGCTTGGAAAGAAGCGAATTGTTTTTGTTGAGCGAAATATGATTTTTGCCAGTTGGCTTTCAAATATTCGTAGTAAGGTTGCGCTGCTGCTGTATTCAAATTAGCCGAACCAGCCCATTGCAATAAAGATTGTTCTGCTTGACGTGTTTGGAAAATTGGGCTGATTGTAGGTTGAACTAAACTTACGTGACCTGCTTTTGCTTCAATATCGCCCCAAGCTTCTAATATATGATTTGCAGGAGCTGCAAATTTACAAGCTGCGGTTGTTTCGTCCATAGAAGGCGCAAAAGAAACCGAAACTGCTACTTTATCCAAACCTGTTTTAAATGAAGCACCATTTGCTAAATCGTGTACAGGATTACAATTGTGTACAAAAACCATAGAAACGCTGCCGTTGTTCATCTCATTGATAAGATTTTGAACATCTGCATCGTTACCTTGACGTTGGTTGGAAGCTGCGCTAATATCAATTGTAGCACCATAACTTCCCAACATTTGATTGATTGCATTTACTAAAGTCTGCTCGCCTACGTTATTTGAACCAGAAACAACCAATGCTTTGCCTTTGTTTGCTACCAATTCGGCTGCTACTTTGGTCAATGCTTTTTTAGCTACTTCGTTCACGTTTGGTGCGCTTACTTGCGTACCACCTGTCGCTGCCGCTACTGCATTGTATAGCGCTGCAATTGCTGCACCTTGCTCAGATGGTTTTACTAAAATACGATTATCAGCGTTCGAGCCTGTCAATGACATACGGCTTTCTACCTGAATGTGACGTGACATTTTTGCTTCTTCGTGGTTTTCGATACGTCTATTTTTTACGTATTGTGCAGAAAACTCTGTTGGAGAAATCCATGTACCTAAAAAATCAGCATCGAAACTAACGATTACTTGTGCTGCATCGAATCTATATGAAGGTAATCTACGGCTACCTGTTGTTGCAAGATTTGCATCAAGCATTGCAGAGTATGAAACCGCATCATACGTAATTACTTTTGTATTTGGATATTTTGCTACAAACTCGGCAATAGCTGCTTTGCCCGTAGGACTCATATAAGTAGAAGTTACCAAACGAACTTGTGCTGTTGGGTCTGCCAATTTTTGAGCAACTGCGTTATCCACATCGCTCCAAGAAGTAGCAGTGTATTTTCCAGCTTCGATTTTACCAGCGTTTTTGAAACGGTTGGTATCGTAAAGGCTCAAAACTACTGCTTGCGCACGACCACTTGTGCCTTCTGGTGTAACTTTTGAAAGGGTATTCGCTTCAATTTTTACTGGGCGACCTTCACGTGTTTTCACCAAAATAGCGTTGTAATCGCCACCATTTGCAAATGATGATGCGTAGTAGTTTGCTACACCTGGTACAACTGTATCAGGCTTAGTAACATAGGGTACAACTCGGCGAAGTGGAATTTCACAAGCTGCCAAAGTCGAAGCTCCAATACCGAAACCTAAATACTTCAAAAAGTCACGACGATTGCTTTGCAAATTCAATGCGCCTTCTTGTTGTAAAGTTTCTGAAACAGACGTGTGATGAAACTCGTGTTTCGCATTTTCTACTACTATCGGGTCGTTTGTTAAATCTTCGACGCCTAACCAAACATTATCGTTTTGGAATTCCATTTTTATATAAGTTACAAACTACGTTAGAAAAAGTAGAGTAAAAATAATTATTAAAAAAATTAATCTTTACTTCCACATCTTGTATAATAGCTTTTATTTTACTTGAATGTTATTTTTGTTTTATTTTATAATGAAGATAATAATTTAGAAATCATTATTTTACATTTTAGATTGAATTTTTAGTAGTGACATTTTTGACACTCCAAACCTCCAATTTCTTCTACTTTTACACCATCACGTTTTCCTGATTTTAATTCATCATGGTAACGTTGGTATGTATTGTAGTAAGCATTTTCAGTAAATTTCACGTCCGTCTGACGGTGACAGTTGATACACCAACCCATAGAAAGCGGCGAATGTTGTTGCATTACTTCCATTTTCTCTACTCCGCCGTGACAAGTCTGACAAGCTACCTTACCTATTGCTACGTGTTGAGCGTGGTTGAAATAGACATGGTCAGGTAAATTGTGAATACGTGTCCATTCGATTGGTCCTTGTATTTTAGTCTTTGTTTCGTTCGTCAAGGATGTTTTCAAATCCGCCCATTGATCATCTACAATCATTGTTGCTGATTTATCCAATTCTTTCATACCATTTTTTTCCAAATACTGACTTCCAATCCATTTTTTGAAAACAGATGCCACTTGGTCTTCTGACATATTATCGTAATTGTCTATGTATTTTCCAGTAGTTGGGTCCCAACCGATAGAAGCGTAGATTTTTGTCAATTCGGCAGTTCCGTATTTAGAACCTACTTTGATGGCTGCGTGACAGTTCATACAAGTGTTTGTTCCAGGAACAGAGGAGTGCTTTGAACGGCGTGCGCTATCGTGACAATACTGACATTCTATTTTCTGTACGCCAGAGTGTGTAGCGTGAGAGAATTTGATAGGTTGCGTAGGAGCGTATCCTTGCTGACGACCTAATGATATTGCGTTATTTACCGTAGTATATCCTCCTAATACAACCAATGCGAATACCAAAAAGGCTACAACGCTTTTGCTTGAAATAATTTGAGAAAGTGTTCCTTGTTTTACATTAGTGTTGCCTTCTTGTACCAACGCTGCTGCTTTCAAACGAGAAATCAACTGCGCCATCAAGATTGCCAACAAGCCTAAAACTGCCAAAATAACACCATACATCAATGAATTATTTTCTTTTGGCTCATCGCCTCCAGCTCCAGGGGCAGCGGCTACGGATGTAGTAGATGGTGCTTTCCACTGCTTGTCTATATAAGCCAATATATTCTCAATATCATCGTCTTTAAGATTCGGGAAATTGGTCATAACCGTAGGCTTGTACTCATTCCAAATTGCAGTTGCTCTTGGATAACCCGATGCAATCATTGATTGTGAGTTACGAATCCATTTGTAAAGGGCAGGTTTTTCTGTCCAACGCTCCTCTACTCCACCGAGTGCAGGTCCTGTCAATTTTGCCTTCATGTCTTTTGCGTGACATGACGCACAATTGTTTACAAACAACTCTTTACCCTTCGCTGCATCTCCTCCTGCAAAAACGATTTGCGAAGTAGTAATGATTGCGATAAGCAGAGCTAAAAATTTTCTTTTAATGCCTTTGATAGTCATTGCGATACATTTATAGGTAAAAGGAAATATAATAAGTATAATGTATTGTATATATTAAATTTCCTAATATTAAAATATTGTATAAAATAATACTTTTGTGTCAGGTGTAAGTCATTTTTTTGATTTACGGTGCAAAGTTAAAATAGCTTGACGTTTTTACAAATAGAAAAGCAAAAAAAATATTATTTAGAGAAAATCTAAATAATATTTTTGAGGAAAAAAGTTGAAAAAGGCAAAACAATTTGAGTTTGATAAAAATTTATTTCGTATATTTAATTTTTTTAATTTTATGTCTATATTGATAATAACTTCTCTACTAAATTAAGTAAAGCCTTTGGTCAAAAATACAAAAAAATAAGAATATTTTTGATGATGAACAATTTTTTATTTACTTTTATGTTACTTTATTTATACGTTTATGAATATTATTGCACAAATTGATATTTTTTTTAATAAATGCCTCAAAAATATCTCGTACCTACGGTACTCTACGTTATTTTTGCCTAATTTTCGATGGGTTGGAAGCCACCACTGCCAAAAAATATTGAGCCTATGGCTCTTGAATACACCTATAAGAATCAATTTGTACAGTAATATTACGTTCAAGTCCGGAGTGTTTTCCAATAATTATTTATTTTTCATTCCTTACAAAATACTTATATAATGCAACAAAACATAAAAAATATATTTTTACATCTTCTTTTTTGGGTTACGATGTTTGCGATACCTTACTTTTTTTTCGGCGACCCCACCAAACCAATAAAAGTAGTTGATGAACCACCACCATTACAATTTATTATGTTTGTTGCGCCGCTTGTGATTGGTGTTTTTTATCTTAATGCGTACGTTTTTGTTCCTCATTTTTTAATAAAAAAGAAGTATTTATATTTTACAATTGCCGTTGTCTTGACGATTCTGACGACTACTTCTTTTGTCAATTTCTATATTAAAACGTTTATTCCAGATTTACTTTTTCTACCACGTGTTATTTTCCCATTTGTGATTGTCTTGATAGGAAGTACGACATTTCGTCTTTTTATAGATGGCAGCAACAAGGAAAAACGTTTGCAAACACTTGAAAATGAACAACTTAGTACAGAACTGAAACTATTGAGAGCTCAAATAAATCCACACTTCTTATTCAATACGCTCAACAGCCTTTATACGCTTTCGCTAAAAAAATCAGACCAAACACCTAATGCAATTTTGCAACTCTCGAACATGATGCGTTATGTGACAACCGAAGCGCATCAAGATTTTGTTTCGCTTGAAAAAGAGCTACTTTATCTACGTAATTTTATTTCACTACAAGAGCTGCGTTTACCTAAGAACATGACCGTGAATTTTCAGTTTTCAGGTCAATCAGAACGGACACAAATCGCTCCTTTACTACTCATTCCTTTTGTAGAAAACGCTTTCAAATATGGCGTGAGTAGTCGTGAAAATGCAACAATAGATATTTCTGTGAAACACAACGAAAATGAGTTATTTCTGAACGTAGAAAACCAAAAATTTCAGAGCCAAAACGAAAATAAAGATAAATCTGGCATTGGTTTAGATAATACAAAACAACGTTTGACATTGGTTTATCCTAATCGTTATAGCCTGACTATCAATGATTTAGAAAATAAATATGAAGTAGAACTAAAAATTTCTTTCAAATGAATTGTATTGTTATTGATGATGAACCCTTGGCTCTCGAGTTACTCGAAGTCTATGTTGATAAAATTGATTTTTTGACTTTAAAAGGTGTATTTAATGACCCTTTTGAGGCAGGATTTTTTTTAGAAAAAAATAAAATTGACCTTATTTTTCTTGATATTCAGATGCCCGACATCACTGGTACACAGTGGTTAAAAACGATTAAAAAGCCTCCAATGATTATTTTCACTACTGCTTACAGTCAATATGCACTTGATGGTTTTGAGCTTGCGGCAGTAGATTATTTGCTCAAACCAATTGAATTTGAGCGTTTCCAAAAGGCTACTCAAAAGGCTTTTGATTATTATCAACTTTTACAAAATACTGATAATCAGCATATTTCAAATAAATTTCTCATTGTAAAAGCAGATTATAAAGACGTACACATTCTTCATGACGAGATTTTGTATATTGAAAGTATGGAGGATTATTGTCGTATTTTTATTAAAGATAAAAAAACAGTCACGACCCGCCTAACTTTGACAAAAATGGCGAAAATGTTACCAGTTTCAAAGTTTCAGAGAGTGCATCGTTCTTACATCATAGCCTCAGAAAAAGTAGAAAAAAGTACCAAAAACAATGTCGTAATCAATAATGTAACGATACCAATTGGAAAAGCATATTTGAGTAATGATGAATGAATGCTTTTTAATGATGAATTTAGAATGATGAATAATGTGTCGTTCTGAAATTACCTCACGCAAATCGCACTAATAATGATAGGTAGGAAGGGATAACATAATAAGCAAAACAATTTTGACCCAATACTTTTAATAATCTCATTAAACTTATTAAAAATTTGTTTTAATTTATCCCAAGACTAAATCCTTCTTAAAAATCGAAAAAATTTGTTACCTTTGGGTCGAAATTTATATTTATAAATTATTGAACTATTATAATTTTTTAGAAAAATGCTTTCAATTGGAGATTATGCGACGCTCGAAGTTGCCAAATTAGTAGAATTTGGGGCGTATTTAGATGGTGGTCCTTATGGCGAGATTTTACTGCCCAAACGTTATGTGCCAGAAAATACACAAGTGGGCGACGAACTACGTGTTTTTATTTATTGCGATGGCGATGACCGAATTATTACAACGACCGAAACGCCTTTTGCAATTGTCGGAGAATATGCTTTTTTGGAAGTCAAAGGGACTGCACCGTTTGGTGCATTTTTGGATTGGGGCCTATCGAAAGATTTGCTCGTGCCGCTTCGAGAACAAGCTGAACCAATGCACATCGGGAGGAAATACTTGGTAAAAGTGCTTTTTGATGAAGAAAGTGACCGTATTTTTGCTTCTTCTCGATTGAATAGATTTATTGCAGATACCGTAGAAGATATAAATTTTTCGGAAGGAGATACTGTTCAAATTTGTATTGCAGCTGTTACGGATTTGGGGTATAGGGCAATTGTGAATAATCGTTATTGGGGCGTTTTGTATGAAAACGAAGTATTTAAACGTTTGGATATTGGAGAAAAAATGGAGGCTTTTATCAAAAATATTCGTTCAGATAACAAAATTGACCTTAGTCTGAGTCCGCAAGGTTATCAAAAACGCATCAGTAGCGAAACGGATATTATTTTAGATGCACTAAAAAAACACAATGGAGTTTTAGAAATTACAGATAAAAGTTCGCCAGAACTGATTTATAAAACGCTAAATATTAGTAAAAAATCTTTCAAACAAGCGGTCGGAAATTTGTACAAAGCTCGAAAGATTGCGCTGGAAGAGAAAGGGATTAGGTTATTGTAATTACATCGAAAAGCAAAAAAAGACCGATGCAAATATTCAATTTGCATCGGTTTTTTCAAAAACGCTTGTTTTTAATCTCTTTCTTTCTCTTTGTGTTTGATGAGTTGTCTTTTCAGACTGTCCAAAGCGACATCTACGGCTGCTTCAAAAGTCAAAGCCATTTCCTTTACGATAATAGTTGCACCAGGAACGTTGAGTTTGATTTCTGCAACCTTGTCCTTTACTTTACTACTGTTTTCAAGTTTTAAAAATACATCTACGCCAATAATACGGTCAAAAAATTGCTCTAATTTAGCCAATTTACGCTCGATGAAATCCAATAATTTTTGGTCAGCGTCAAAATGTACTGCATGTGTTACTATTTTCATAATACAAAATCTTTTTTTTGATTAATTAAAAAGGTTGATTCGTTTGAATTTGCAACTGATTTTTCCTGAATTTTCCTCACTGCAAACCCCAATTTTTTGATTTAGTTTTGTCAAGAGTGTGAACCTTTTGTTTTTTTGTTTAGTTTTCGACCAGAAGAACCTCGTCTTTTACAGCACGTGGATGGGCTTGCTCATATACTTTTCGCAATCTATCTATCGAATTATGCGTATAGACCTGTGTGGCAGCAAGCGTTGCGTGACCGAGCAACTCTTTGACCGCCTTGATGTCCGCCCCATTTTCCGAAAGATGCGTTGCAAAAGTATGTCGCAATACGTGTGGACTGCGCTGCTCTATGGTGGTAACATACGAAAGATGTTTGTGTACTATATTATAAACGGCTTTGGGATACATACATTCTCCTTTGTCCGTCAAAATTAAGTCATTTTTGAGTGTTGCTGGAAATTTGTCATTGCGCAACATCGTGTATCTTTCCAGAAGCTCCGAAACCGTAGGGATTAAAGGTACTCTACGCTCTTTATTTCCTTTCCCAAGGACTTTCAAAATTTGTGAACCGAGGTCTATATCCTTAATTTTCAAGCCAATAAGTTCCGCTTGTCGCATTCCTGTAGAATACAACAATTCTATGACGAGCCTATCACGAGTACCTGAAAAATCATTAGAAAAATCGATTTGAGTGAGGAGTTGTTCCATATTTTGCTCCGTGACATACTGCGGTAGCCTTTTGGGCATTTTTGGCGCAACAATTTTGAGCATGGGATTTTGCTCCACATATCCTCTGCTAATGAGGTATTTGAAGTAGGATTTTAAACAAGACAGTTTTCGATTAATACTACGTGGCGTAGTACCATTTTCGATAAGAGAAATCATCCACGCACGGATACTAAAATGTGTTACTTCTTGTGGCGTAGTGATAGCATGATGTTCAGAAACGAACAAGACAAATTGAGCTAAGTCATTGGTGTAAGCCAATAAAGTATGCGCAGAAAATCTTTTTTCAAACTCAATATATTCTAAAAACTTTTGGGTCGTGCTTATCATAAATACTTATCCTCACTTTTTCTTCAAAGACTTTGAAAAATAATTTTATTTTTTGTCGTTAAAAGAAAATAAACTTCAAAAAGTAATAATTATTTAGTCCAATTGCTTAGTGCTTATTTAAAAAACAATCAATTGGTAATTTGATTATTTAAAATATAAACTTTGGTATTCTATTGATTATCAAAGAGTTAGTTTTTAAAAAACACTCAAATTACCAATATGAATACAAGATAAGATTTTTTCACGAACTTGTCAAGTATTTTAGGCAAAAAAAAATTTTCCGACTGCATCGCAACCGGAAAATTTTTTATTTTTGTACTCCTATACAAAAAACTATTGATTAGAAATAAGTATGTAAACACAGATTTATTTAATAAGCAAGCACATAATCGTATCACAATTTTATACAAAATATAAATTTGTGAATGTATGTACTATTAAAAACCTGTGAGTGATTTTTGTAAAATTAATCTTCAGACGGACTTTTGTATGTTTTTTCTACATAAACCGCTTTGATAACCTCCATACGGCGGCTAATTGATGGCTTTTCAAAAGCTTTGCGCTTACGCAATTGCTTTAAAATACGAGCTTTTTCAAATTTTTTCTTGTATTTTTTAAGCGCTTTATCTATGTTTTCGCTATCTCTTACGTCAATAATGAGCATCTTGAAACCTTTTATTTTTAGTTAAATAATAATAATTATGAATTAGACTGCAAAGGTATATCTTTTTCTTATAAATACAAAAATTTTAGAAAAAAAAATTAAAAAATACCTAAGGGATTATGTAATAAATAAGTTACCAATAAAGGCGAAGTTGTTTTGAACTAAGACGAGGCAAAAAACGCAGACGATGCAGCGCATCGGCGAGTATTTTTAACGAAGTATTAGCTTAAAAGAACAAGGCCGACTTGGTAAGTTATTTGTTACGTAGTCCCTAAGTTGATTTTTATTTCTTTACTTCCCTTTTCCTTGCAGAAGTACGACGACCGTATAAAAAATTATTTTGACATCAAGAGCCAACGAGCGGTTTTCGATGTATAAGAGGTCAAATTTCAAACGTTGAACCATCTCTTGCACATTAGAAGCATAGCCGTATTTTACTTGTCCCCAAGACGTAATTCCAGGGCGTACTTTTAATAAATGCTTATAATGTGGATTAAATTGCATGATTTGATCTATAAAATACTGACGCTCAGGTCGAGGGCCTACGAGCGACATATCGCCTTTTATAACATTCCAAAATTGTGGCAACTCATCGAAACGGTATTTTCGCATCGTTTGTCCCCAAGACGTTACACGTGGATCAAAATCTGAAGAAAGCTGTGGTGTACTCGTTTCGGCATCTGTTCGCATCGAACGGAATTTGTAAATCCAAAATGGTTTTCCATTAATCCCTACCCTTTCTTGTTTGTAAAAAATCGGTCCTTCAGAAGATATTTTTACACGTACCATTATATAAAGATACAAAGGGGATAAAATTATCAACGCCATTGCACTCGCAAAAAGGTCAAAACTACGCTTAAATATTTGTTGCCAACGGGGCATTATCTCTTGTTTTATTTCAATCAACACTGCGCCAAACAAGTGGTTCATTTTTACAGTTCCCAACAAAATATCATACATATCAGGAATAACTTTTATAATCGCTTGATTTTCAAAGTCATACAATACATCTAAAATTTCACGCAAACGGTTGTGTTCCGAAGTTTCAATCGCTATAATTGCTTCTTCTACTTGAAAATCACGCATAATATCGCCCAAATTCTCTACTTTTCCAAGTCTGGGCAAAAAATCAGCCAAATCATTGGTGCTTTTTCCGTTGGTATCTATAAAACCTACAAATTTATTTCCCAATCCTTTTTTGCGGCTCGTAATATCTTTGTACAAGTCCACTGCATTTTGATTTCCTCCGATGATAAGCGTATCGTAAGTTACTTGCCCTGCTTTTAGTCTTCGGCTCGCTCTTGTCAAAATAACCATACGTGCCGTAGCCGTTAGCAAAAAATGTAAAGAAAAAAGCACTATAAAAGACGTAAAATAAGTATGTATAATATCATCAAGTATTAGCGTGAAAAATAAAAATATTACGCCAAAAAAAGTCAAAAAGAAAGTTCTCGAAAGCGTTTCTAATCGAGAAAGCCTATAAATATCCTTGTAACGGTCAAAAATAGCATAAAACAATAACCAACCCGTAGGAATTATCAAACTTCCGTAGATGAAGTTAGGGTCGTCTAAAAGGTTCAAATTCAGATTAAAACCTTCTGCTTTTTTACGATACAGAAAAAATAACACCCAAGCAGCCATCGCCATCAGGAAGTCAAAAAATCCATAAAGAAAAAGTTCATTTTTTCTTTTCATAAAGAAAATAAATTAAAGCGTCTGGTTAGTTAAAAATTGAAGCTAATAAACTGTCTGTATTAAAACGAAATAGTAGCTCGTAGCGTTGCTTACGGATTTAATAATTATTATTCTTATCAGAACAAAGATTGCTTACAGCCTTTTCTACCTCGCAATGCTCTACGTGAGCCTATCAATCCATTGTCGATAAAATTGTAAGAAATGGAAATTTGTAAGAAATGATACCAGTCAAAACTTGAATCATTGCCTCTTTTTACGCCTGTTGCAGCATTTATTTTATTTCCCAAATCAGCAGCTATTTCTCCACCTCGTGAAGCTAAATCTGCACGAGAAACATAGTTTTTGCTTACATCATCTATATAATCCGTAAAAGTTGGACGAAGTCCCAACTCTGCTCCTAAATTCCAGTGGTCATTTAAAGCATATTTTACGCCACCACCAATTGGGATTGCCAAACTGTAGCTTTTGTAGCTTTTTCCTTCGGTTTGTAAAGGTCGCAAATCTGTCCAATCGTTATTATATCTCGTTTGCGGATTATATTTAAAGCCAGCCACTCCTACCAATAAATAAGGAGAAAATGGCTTATACATTCCATCAGGCTCGTAACCAGTAAGATTATACTCGAAGTTTGCACCCAACTCTACTATCGAAGAACGAAAACTCAAGTTGCGTGCTAAAAAATCAGGTTCAGAAGCATGGCTGTCTTTTCCTGACACTTTTCCGTAATTAAAATGGACTTTTAGCGCAGTATATTCGCTAAAATTTTGACGAACAAAAATCCCATAACATCCTTTTGCCTCGCCTAAAGTAGAGATAAGGTTATGTGACAAATCACCCGAATAAAAACCTAATCCGAGTGCGCCTCCTACTTCCAGATGTTGCGCTTGTGTATTTTTTAAAATGCTTAAAACTAAAATTAAGCTAAATATTATTTTTTTCATTGTAAATTGATTTAAAATAATCAAGTATTGGTTTTCAAAGGCAAAGGTAAGTTTTTTTCAGAAAACAACAAACTAAAAGCAAGCGTTTAGAATTTGTTTATAGATAAACGTATTGAAGAGAGCCGTAGGTTCGACCTTTTTGTAGCCTTATGCGTAAGCGCATGGAGTTGAAATAAAAAAAAGGTCGTACCGAGTTTCCTCGATACGACCACAATATAATTTGTTGAGTTTATTATAACTCTACCATTGCTGATAGAAGATATTTAATTACTCGATAACAACCATCTTCTTAGTAGCTGTGAAGTTAGAAGTCTTAACAGTGTAGTTGAATACACCTGCAGCTGTCATTTCAACAGTTACATTGTTAGTACCTTTAACAGCGTTAGCTGAAGTAGATTGTACTGTACGACCAGCCATGTCTGTGATAGTCAAAGTATATTCGCCTGCTACTGGTGTAGAGAAAGAAATAACTGTTGCACCACGGAAAGGGTTTGGTTGGTTTTGAGCTAACTCGAAACCTGATACAGTGTTGTTAAAGTTGATAGCTACGTTTGCAGAAGTACCGTTCACAACCGCCTCAGCGTTGATTGCAGAACCTAAGCTAATTACGTTGCTTAATGTTACATTTTTCTTAGCTTTGAAAGTTACAGCGAAGTCAGTACCAACTTGTGCAGTTGTGATTGTACCGTTTTCTAATACTGCAGAGTTCTCATCAACTGATACTACTTCTAAAGAAGCTGCATCATAGTTCATTGCGAACTGGAAACCTTCAGTGTTTTTGTTGTTCATAACAACTTTCACTTCTTCGCCAGCAGCTACGTTAGCATCAGCTACGTTGAAGTTTACAGTTGAACGACCAGCAGCCAATGTAGCATCTGCGCTACC
Organism: Chitinophagales bacterium; assembly: GCA_031374645.1. Lineage (GTDB taxonomy): Bacteria > Bacteroidota > Bacteroidia > Chitinophagales > Saprospiraceae > CANHEE01. The sequence continues at coordinate 12,379 of JANMGN010000216.1, forward strand.
GTTTACGTCACCGATTTTTACAGCAGTGAAATTAACGTTTGCATCTGCTTGTAAGTCAGCGATTACTACTTTCTCCGTCATGTTAGCACCAAAGAATTTCCATGATGTATTGTTTTGGAAGTTAGTGTTGATACCTAAGATCATCTTACGTAATTCTACTAAATCCGCAGTTGAGATTGAACCGTTGTTATTAACGTCAGCAGCAACTTTTGCGTAGTTAGATACGATAGGTTGTGTACCTAAGATGTGCTTGCTAATCAATACTAAGTCTAATGTAGAAACACCGTTTAATGGTAACAAGTTGTTTTCAGCAGAAACTTCTACTTTTGAACCTGTTATAGCATAAACTTTACCAGCCCAACCGTTAGATTGTGTTGGCTTAACGATAGCAGTAGGGAAACCTGTTGCTAATACACTTACCAATGCTTTTGCAGGGTTACCAGCTTCTGTTTTCACAGCTGCAGCAACTTCTTTGCCACCTACTGGTACTACTGGAGGACAATTAGGTACATTTGGAGCACCCATATTGTTCTGTACATCTACATAAGTCTCGCAGTAATCCCAGTTACCAGCAGCATCTTTGATCCAAAGAGCAACAGTTTGGTAACCTACACATGAGAACATTACGTTTTTAGCTACTTGACCTGCTGGACCACCAACAGCTACCATATCATTTGCACCTGTTAAGATGTTTGTTGGAGCTGGTGCACCTGGACCTGGAGCTGGTGTTTGAATGAAACATTCGATACCAGGGCAGTTGTCATAAGAACCTGCGTTGAATACTGAACAAGGTAACATTACATTACCAGTTGTTGGCATCAAATCAACTGAAAGACCTTGGAAACAAACTGGAGTTGGTTTCTTAACATCTTTAACATCAATTGCTACGTCTGTAGAAGCGAAGTTACCACAGTTATCGTTAGCGATGTAACGTACAGTATATTTACCGAAAGGTAATTCACCTGCTCCACCGAAGTTAGTTACGTGTGAACCACCGAAAGTTGTTCCACCTACCACTGCGTTAGAAGCGTTTACTAATTGGTAAGATGTACCTACGATACCTGTACAGTCATCAGCAGTTGGAGCTCCAACTGTCAATTTCACGCGACACTCTTTTCCGATTGCTTCCAATGCTACTGCACCTTTAGTCAATGTAGGGATTGTAGTATCAATTACTTTGATTACCTGTACATATTCCATGTAACCATCTGTATCTGGAGAAAGACCAACGTTTGTAGCATCTGCTTCTTGATTAGTTGAGTAAGCAGCAGCAGCAGCAACCATCAAATCTCTACAAGGAGCATCAGCACCGAATACTGAACTTAAACGATCTGGACGCAATACGTCGATGTTGTAGAATTTACGGTAAACAGCTTGTGCACCTGTACGAACTACTGATGTCTTAGGATCAGCTTGCTTAGTGTCACCTGTACCCTTAGCAGCAGCTAAGTTAGTAGCTAATGGTTGGCACCAATTCAATACTTTCCAAGTACGTAAGATTTTGAAACAACCTTGACCAGTGTTCTGGATGTTGAAAGTTTCATCTTTGAATTCAACACCTACTAATGGACAAGTTGAACCCAATGTAGCGTTAGTGTATGCTTCTACTACTGGCTTACCAGTTGAAGTTGGTGTAGTTGCGTAGCTTGTGTTTGTGTTACCAGTAACACACTTCAATTCAACGTCATCTGGGAAAGTAACCATGTAAGCAGAACGGTTTTCAGAAATGTAACGAACGTTTGCAGTTGCAGTCGTTTTGTTTTTGTTATCTGTTACTGTCCAAGCGTGTGTTACTGTACCATTACCACAGTTATCAATTGTACCAGACTGAGCACGTGTTGCAGTAGCACCACAGTTGTCATAGTAACCAGCGTTTGTAGCTGATGGATAGTCAATTAAAGACTTTGAAGGTAATACATAAGCATTCAACCAAGCACCAGCAGCTGGTGTAGAAGAACAACAAACGATAGTATCACGACCAAATGCTACTGGAGCGATTTTGTCTTCTACTGTTACGTTTACCATGCAAATGTTTGAGTTACCATTACAGTCAGAAACTCTTAACTGAACCATTACTACTACACCACAATCAGCTTTGTTGAAAGTGATAGTTGGTTGGAAATCAGAAGAACCCATACGAGCTACTCTGAATGCGTTTACATCTAAACAACAGTTGTCTAATGAACCATCATCAAAAGTAATTGCGTTTACTGTAGCAACACACTCTTGTGTTAATGCTACTTTTGTGTCTAAATCACAAACAGCAGTTGGAGCAATTAAATCTCTTACTGAAATGTTTTGAGTGATTGTAGCTTTGTTACCACAAGCATCAGTTGCAGTCCAAGTAGCTACATAAGGAGCTGTTTGGATAGCTAAACCTTGGATACGTGCCTTACCTGCAGTTACTGCGAAAGTAGAAGTACCTACGCTTACTGAGTAAGAAACACCTGAACAAAGGTCAGTTGCTGTTGGTGGAGCTATCAAAGCATCAGAAGTACAAGTAGTTGCACCTGTGCTGATTGTGATAGCTGGAACTGTAGTTACAGCAAATGTTGGAGCAGTCTTGTCCTCAACAGTGATTACCTGTGGAGCGATGCTTGAAAGGTTCAATGTACCTGGAGCAGCTACAGTTGAAACTACAACATTACCTGAACAATAGTCGATAACAACCCAAGTACGTACGATTTTGATACCGCAAGCAGATGGAGCAACTTTATCAGTCCAAGTAGCTGACAACTGGCAAAGTGTGCTTGTTGTGCTAGTACCTGTGATAGAGCCACCTTTGTAGTTAGGCCATCCTGTTACAGCTGGACCGTAGTTTGCAGCTACTGGCGCACATGCGCTGATAGTTACACTTGCAGGGATAGTAATTGTACCATCTGGCTTTGCAATTTTGTAGAACACTGTACAAGTAGATGAATTACCGAAGAAATCTACAGCAGTAAATGTACGAGCGATTACCAATGTACCGTCACAAAGTGAACCAGTTGTTACATCAGAAGATGTGTTTGAAGTGATTGCAGAGCAATCAATAGCAGCCAATAGATTAGGCACTACATCTGTACAAGTCAAAGGAAATGCTGTCGCAGCAGATCCACCTGGAGCCGCAGCGTTAGCTGGACAAGCAGTGAAAACTGGACCTAATTTGTCTTCAAACTTTACAGTTCCCCAACATTTGTTAGCACCAACTGCAACCTCGAAAGTGTAGGTCTTGTTGATCCAAGCTGATGCGTTAGCAACAGTAATTGCTGCCAAAGGACCAGCGACAGTGTTAGTACCGTCTTTGATTGTAATTAAAGCACCTGCAGGTGCTGTGCCAGCGTAAAAAGTAGCAGCAGTCAAACTCACACCGCAAGACACATCTAATGATACGTTTACGTGATCTTGACAGCTAAGACCTTGTGCTGAAACGTTAGCGATACCTAAAGCCATCATGGCAGATACGGCTAAACCTTTTAGAAAGGTAAAATTCGTCTTCTTCATAAGAAAATAAAATTGTTGTTGGTTAAATAAAAAATAAATATGCAAAATGGTTAATAAATGCACTGTGTAAGTCAATTTCTCTTTCCAGAACTTGGAAAATGCTCAAAGACAAAAGGTCTAACTGAGTGAGAAATTAAAAATTTTGAAAATCTTTGGGCTTTTCAATCTTGTTTTAAAAACTTGCCTTTCTCAAGGGTTTTAATTTTTAAAATTCTAATTGTGCGTTCTGAATTTTCTTTTATGTTGTATGGGTAAAAAACTTTAAGTATTATTTGAAATAAAAAATTTGTTTTTTCAAGTTTCAAATTCGTGCTATTGAGCGATAGAGCGGACTTGTTTTTGTACTTGATAGTTTTGAGCAAAACATTAAAACTTGTTTTTTATCAAAAATTATACTTATTACTTTTCTGCTAAGAGAATGATATACAACCTGTACATGAAGTATATTATTTTCATTTTTGCCGGCGACATTATATATTAAATAATTGTGCCAACTTTACTGATATAGAAAAAATCTTTAATTTTTTTTAGAAAGTAGTTACCTGATATAGGTATTGAGGAATATCGTTTACTGTATTTATGAGTATTGATATTAGTATGGAACGCAATAGTATCATAACTATGCGACGCAGGCGAATTGCCGAAGAAAAAGAAACAATCGGGATGATTTTGTTTCGTTACGCTCATGGAAATTTTTTTGTTGTGCAAATTTGTTAAAATAAATCGTTTACCTATATAAAAAACATTTGGGAACAATAGGTAAAAATCTGATTGTAATTTTTGTAATCAACGATGCTAAAAGTATATTATAATTAGAGTTGAACCCAACGTTTATTTCTTTTAACACCACAAAGTTAGGACTTTCTTTAATGCCGCATATACCCTAAATATGGTATTTTTTGCATAATCTTTTTTTTAATACGTTTTTTTGAAAAAAAAATGATGAAAATCGACCGTTTTCGCCCTTTTTATAATTGTTTTTTTAATATTTAAAATGAAAAAAATATAATTTTTTTTTACAATTGACTTAAAAATATCATTGCGTTATCGCACAAGTCTATAAAGAGGCTAAGTCTATGACTTTTCGCTATCTTTCTTGTGTTATCATATAAGTAACGTGTAAATAATAACTTGTGTTTTCTACTTGTCTATTAAAAGCTATACTTCACTAAATTTTCAGCCCGATGCGCTGCATTGAACTTCAAATTTAGCTCGTCTATCTTCTAATATACTAACCATAAATCCACAACTTATTAGTCACACGTTACTAAGTCTATAAAAAGGTAATATCTTTAAACTTTCCTTGCTTATGATATATCGCAAGCAAATACAAATACAAATTTTAATAAATAACTGAAAATCAAATATTTACACTTATAATTTATTTTTAATTTTTAATCAATCTAATATATGTTTAAAATATTTTTTTTCAAAAAAGATAAAATAATAAAAAAAGACATTATTTTTGGCGTTGAGAAAGACTAAATCCTCCTTTTCCTACGTTATTAATTTTTATTTCTAAATCAAAACAATCAATACATACTATGCTATTAGATATTTTATTTCTATTCCAGAAAACCTCAACTGCAGCCGCAGATAGATTAAAAGATGTAGCTGCTGATGCAGAAGCGCACAAAAGTGTGTTTGACATTGTTCTCGGTGGCGGTCTTGTAAGTATCGTTATATTAACACTTTTACTTACAGCCTTTGTTGCCTCTATTTGGATTTTTGTTGAGCGTTATACGGTCATCAAGAAAATCGCCGAAGTAGATGATACTTTTATGAATAATGTTCGTATGAACATCAAAACTGGAAATATTGCAGCGGCAAAAGCACTTTGTCAATCTACCAATTCTCCTATCGCTAAAATGATAGAGAAAGGCATTGCTCGTATCGGGCATCCTTCGGAAGAAATCGAGCGAGCGATGGAAGCGGTCGGTCGTGTAGAAGTTTTTAACATGGAAAAAGGTGTTGGCTATCTTTCTTTGATTGCCAAATTAGCTCCCATGTTTGGTTTCGTAGGTACTATCATTGGTGTAATCAATATTTTTTACAAAATTGGTTTGGCTGGAGAAATCAACATTAGTGATATTTCAAGTGGTTTATATACTAAGATGATTAGTTCGGCTGGAGGTTTAGTAACGGGTATCGTAGCCTTTTTTGGCTACCATATCTTGACGCTTATGATTGAAAAGGTAGTTGTTCGTTTGGAAAAAATCTCTATCGATTTCATGGATTTATTGCACGAGCCAGGAGCTTAAGTAGTAGCCCCACCTAAATCCTCCCCAAAAGGGAGGCCTTACAAACGCTACAATCAAAATGTAATTTTCTTAATTAGGATTTTTAGGTTAATTTTTTAAACTATACTATATATGTATAAATATAGGAGGTATTTAAAAAATTAAATACTAAAATTCTCGAATTTTAAAATCAATGCAACTAAGAAGACAAAAAGGAGAAGGCGCAGAAGTGGCAGCAGAAGCAATGAACGATATTATGTTCTTTTTGATGTTTCTTTTCCTTATCATATCCTCGTTAGCGAATCCTAACGTTATAAAATTGGCTTTGCCGAATGCAAAAGTTGCTAATCAAATGCCTAAGCAGCCTGTTATGGTCAATGTCGCAAAAGGCGCTACTGAAAGTACGCCTATCATACTAATAGGTAAAGAGCAAGTGAACAAAGAACAACTGGAAGCGAAACTCAAAGTAGCTTTGGCTGGCGAAGCTACACCTACGGTTGTTTTACGTGTAGAAAAATCGCTTGCGATACAGTCTTTGGTAGATGTTTTGCAAATTGGCGAAAAACTGAAATGTAAAATGGTATTGGCTACTGCGCCAGGCGGTGGTGAATAATGAATAATGAATAACGTAAATAATTAATTTTCGGACATTTATATAAAAATGTTATTCAACCCATTTTTCATCATTATTCATAAAAAACATTACGTGTTCTTTTTATACTCAACTAAATCATTGGGTAAAATAAACGATAATTTTTATACGTAAGTATTCAGGCTAATTTAGCTTATGTTATTTTTTTAAGTCGATTGTGAAAAAAATAATAAATAACTTCCTTATAGTCAGCTATTTATCCCTTTTTTTACAACGACAAAATAACATAAACCAAATTTTAACGCCTACTTATATATAATTAATTTTTTAAGATTAATCGTTTTTAATTATTAATCGTTTTTAAAAATAAAAAAATGGTTTTCACAGACATATCCTTATTTGAACGAATTGGCAGACGAAATGCCAGTATTGCGTCAGGTATTTTCGCATTATTGGTCTTACTGATGTTGCTTATTCAGCTTCCTTTGGAAGGAAAGACAGAAAAAGAGAAATTAGAGGAAGAACTCGGTGGCGTAACAGTCGCTTTGGGTTGGCCCGATATGGGTTCAAACAACGATACGCCAAGCGAAGGTGGCGGAGAGCCAATTCCGCCCGACCCTACTCCAACGCCTCCTTCGGCTCAGCCTTCTGCGCCATCGCCAGCTACTCCGCCGCCAGCGGTCATCACTTCTGAAGACCCTGACGTGAAGTATGCTCGTGAAAAAGCAAGAGAAGATCAAAAACAGCGTTTGAAAGAACAAGATGAGCTTATCAAAAAAGCAAAAGTAGATGCAGAAGCAAGAGAAACCGTAAAACGTGCGGAACAAGCAAAAGCTGATGCCAAAGCGGCAGCTGAGGCAGCGGAACAAGCGGCTCGTGATAAAAAGAAATCTGGTATTGGCGATTTATTCAAAAAACCTGGTAGCCAAGGTGGTAATGGAAATGGCTCTGGAAATAGCGGCAATGCTGGAAATGGTGGTCGCCCTGATGGCTCTCCAGATTCAAAACGTTTAGAAGGCGAAGGTAGCGGAAACGGTACTGGTCGTTCGATAGGTGGCGGTCTTGGTAGCCGTGCTGTACAAGGTAGTAGCCCTGTTTCTAAAGATTACAATGAAAGTGGCAATGTTACTGTCAAGGTTTGTGTAGATGAAAATGGTAGGGTAACTTCAGCTTCAGCACAAAATATTGGTACAAATACTTCGAGTACCGTATTGCGTGGTTTGGCAGAAAAAAACGCTCGTTCTTTTCGTTTTGCAGCTGGCGACGGTTCTACTTGTGGTACTATTTTGTATCAGTTTAAAGTGAAGTAAAAACTTAGTGTAGCAAATCTGTTGCTACTTATTTAGTCTATTTTTTTTAGGCTAAAATGTATCGTACCTACGGCACTCAAAACTGTTTTTGCTATCTAACGGTGAGTTTAAAACTCACCGCTACCAAAATTCCGAACCTACGGCTCTTAATACAGTACACAATTAAGGTTCATCCATGATTTTGGCGGAATAAATTTATTGCGCTCTATAAACCCGTGAGGTATTGAAGACCTCACGGGTTTTACCGTGGAAGTTCCGCCAAAATCATGGATAAACAAAAAAATAGCAACGGATTTACTACACTAAGAAATTATGTAAGAAAGGCGTATGGAAATTGGAGTAAATAAAAACGCTGTCAGTGTTAAAAACCCTGACAGCGCTATTATTGAAAATTGGTATTTTAAATGTCTATTTCTTTTTCTTTCCTTTCTCTTGTTCTTTTTGCTCTTGCATTTTTTGCGCCATAGCGGTTGCATCTTGTAATTTGCTCATAAATCCTTGTTTTTTAGGCGCAGATTTGGCAGCTTCGAGTTCCGTGAGTATTTTATCTTGATTGATAACGTACTTTCTGGTTACAATAGTCTGACCAATGTTGAGTAAGTTACTGAATACCAAATAACACGTAAGTCCCGAAGCATAATTATTGAATGCGAACATAAACATTACAGGCATAAAATATTGCATGTATTTCATGTAAGGCTGCGCCGAAAAATCTGTATCTTTTGTACTATAATAAGTATAAGCTAAAGTCGAAAGTACCCAAAGTACGGTAAACAAACTGATGTGGCTTCCGAACATCGGTAGATCAAAAGGGAGCTGAATCCATGCGTCATAGCTGGTAAGGTCTTTTGCCCAAAGAAACGGTTGCTGACGGAACTCTATCGACGCAGGGAAAAAGCGGTACAAAGCTATCCAAATCGGCATTTGTAAGAGCATCGGCATACAACCTCCGAGTGGATTTACACCATACTCGCCATACAACTTCATAGTTTCTGCTTGCATTTTTTGTGCATCTTCCCCAAATTTTTCACGCATTTTGTCAAGACGTGGTTTCAAGGCAGCCATCTTTGCTTGCGAGTACAACATTTTGTACGTCAGAGGATATAAAACTGCTTTTACAATTAGTGTAAGCAACAAAATAACCAAGCCTTTTAAGCTGAAAAAAGCTGACAATAAACTAAATATTGGGCGAATTATCCAACGGTTTATCGTTCCGAAAAAACTTGCTCCGAATGGTATAATATCCTGTAAATCAATTTTATAAGCATATAATCTTTCAAATTCGTTTGGCCCGATGTACATTTTCATAGCAAATGTTTCATCAGAGCTATGTCCGAATGGAATGCCTGTTTTGGTGTACAATTTTTTCAAATCAGGGTCAGTATCCACATAATGCTGCGTTGCCATTTGCGCTTCTGTAAAAGGCGTATTCACAGCAATCAAAGAGCTATTGAAAAACTGATTGGAGTGTGAAATCCAACGCATTGCACCTTCTTCTTTACTGTCATCTTTTTGACAGCTGCAATAATCTGCGCCTCCATCTGCTGGTTTGAAATAGACACTTGAATTATTGCGCTCGTACTGCTGATTGCGTTCCAATTTATCTAAATAATTTTCCCATTTCAAAGAAATTTTATTTTGCGAAGCGTCTAATACTTGCTGTAAACCTACGTAGCGAACGCTATAATCTAAGCCGTACGCTTCATTAAGCGTATATTTTTGCTCAAAATAGCCACCATTGTTGGTACTTGCACGAAAAGTAATTGCGTTACCTGATTTTTCACTTGTAAAATATAAATCAGAGGTAAAAATAGTCCCTACACCTTGTACTGGCAGCTCATATTCAAATCTATTTTTAGCATCATCCAATAAGACGAGTGGCGTAAAAATATCATTGTGTTTGGCATCTTCGTTACTTTTGGTAAATTTTTTCAATTC
>JANMGN010000218.1:0-12783 GCA_031374645.1 Chitinophagales bacterium
TTTAGGATTTTCAAACGCTTTTATAGTATGTTTTATGCTATCGTTACAACCGTTTTTATTTATTTGTACTAAATAAATAATACTCGTTTTGCTTACTTCTAATGCTGTGTTGGGCGTACCAATTGGTTTCCAATCTTTTGGACTGGTAGCGTTTGTTCCATCAAACCAACTGTAAGTTATACCTACGGTGTTTGCCATACTCGAGCTTAATAAAACCTTGTTTCCTTCACAAAGACTATCTTTCTGAATGATTTTAGCTCCAGAACTCAATGACTTGACGATAATCGTATCATAAACAATACATTTGAATTTATTTACAAAAGTAAGAATGTATTTTCCTTTGCCAATTTCCGCCCATATTCCTTTGTTTTTGTCAAATGGATGCAAGTAAATAGAGTCCTTTTTATCGTTTTTTAACGTGAATGTAAATGGCTGTGCATACGTTCCACCTGGCGGAAATATACTCAAAGTAGTTTTATTATTTCCACAAACGGCTAAATTTGCTTTGTTGGTAGAGTAGGGTGTAGGCACATAATCTTCTAAAATATATTGCTTAGACCAAGTACATTGGTTACTGTCTGTAATTGTGAATGAATACGTATCAGGAACTAAGTCTTTTATCTCAGCTGCAGTGCTACCTGTACTCCATTTGTAATCGTACGGAGGTACGCCACCTTGTGCCAAAATATTTATTGCACCTTTATCGCCTTTGCAGTTAATTTCTGATACACTTGGGCTATACGAAAATACTGTTTTGCTGGTATCTATTTTTATCTGATACGAACCATTGCAACCCATAATGTCGTAGGCTGTTACTATCCAATCTCCTTTGGGAATATTGGAAATTATTGTTCCTGTTGTTCCGTTATTTACTGTCCATAAATAGGTATATGGCGCTCCTAATCCGCCAGTGGTATAAACTATTTTTGCTGTTGTGGTTGCTTTCGGACAAAGGAGATAGTCATCTGCTTCTGCAACGACTTTGACCTGTTCTAAAACTGTAAGATCTGTTTTGAAAATAGTTTCGCAAGTTCCACAATTGAACTGGTCAGCCGTAGAAAGTGTATCGTAATAAGTACCTGTTTTGTCATATATTTTTCCTTTTGTAAAATTAGGTTCATTGACAAAATAAGTTGTTCCGAAACAAATATTTACCTTTTTTTCTTTTAAAATCCATTCTTTTTTATTAAATGTATAAGCGAAAGTGGTGTCACAACCATTTTTATCTACAATTTTGATACTATGTGTTCCTGTATTTAAACAGAAATTAAAGGTATCGTTGGTCGAATTTGTTAAAACATTATCTATGCTGACTTGAAACGGCTTCGAGCCTCCACTGAGTGTAAAATTGATAAAAGCAGAACAGTAGTTCGCATTTTTTTGCAATTGCACAACTTTTAATGGTCGAGGTTCTAAAATTTTGAAGGTTTTAATAACCGTACATTGTATAGAATCTGTTAGTGTTACGGTATAATCTCCTGGTGTCAAATCAGTAAGTTTAGTTATTGTTTTTCCATTGTTCCAAAGGTATTTGTACGGGGCAACGCCACCTTCGGCTTCTACCGAAATATCGCCGTTGTTCACTTGGTAGCAAGAGATGTCTTTTTGGGTGGTTTTGAGTAAAAGTTCTGCTGTCGGGATAAATATCTTAATAGAATCTACCGTATAGCACTTATGTTTATTTACTGCGGTTACAAAGTACCAACCTGATTTAGTTGCGTTGTAGGTATTGCTCATAGCTACTTGGTTACCATTTTCATCACGCCAAATACGGATAGTATCTACACCATCATTTGTAATCTCCGTATTTAGAATTACTGCTTTTCCAAAACAAGCGGTGTAGATATTTTTATCTTTAATTTTGATTTTCGGAATTGCTCCATCACTCGAATTCAAAATTTTTATTCTTGTAATTTCACAACCAGCAAGCGCAGATTTTACAACTACTTTATATGTTTTGGGCGATGCTGAAATATCTGTTTGATAAGAAAGTCCAGTGCTAACAATAGTATTGGGGTCGTTCATATCATACCACGCATAAGTACATTCTGGAAATTTATCAATGCTTAATCTTACTTTGCCACATTCTTCGCTATAATCAGGCGTTATTTCGCCTAATTTGTAGATTGTTCCAGACGTACTGTGGTTTTCTCCACAAGGATCAACAATTGCGTAACAGTGTGGGCCCAAACTTACATTGTCAAGAACAATAGAATCGGTTGTTGTTTCTCCTTTGTATTCAGGAGTTGATGGGCCAGTGCCAGAAACACATTTTATTTCATAAAGTTTGAATACACCTTTGGTATTACTTTTAATTTTAAATTTTAATTTACCTACGGTAGTGCCATCACAAACTACATTACTTTGGGTGGACAAAATTGGTTTAACGTAAGGTAGTGTAGAAATTATTACCTCGTCCTTCGTCGTACACGATGAATGAAGTGTTAAAGTATAACTCGAATAAGTGGTCGATTGCAAACCAATATATTTAACTACAAAACTATCATTCAAACACAATGATTCATTTGGAATATAATAATTTCCTAATTGGTCTTTTAGCTTAAATTCAGCTCCCGAATTACAAGCATTGGTGTATGAAAAATTTAACGCAACAGTTGGATTTACTACTAACCAGTCTTGCCAAATTTTTGTGATACTTGGTGTTTTAGCTGTAATAGTAACACCACTCAAACAGGTTACCAATGAAGAGTAGCTAATTGTTGGCATTGTTGGCATAGCTGGTAAAACTACTGTTGTAGGTTGTGAGCAAAGCCCTTTTAAGGTATAAGTGCCTGGAGGTACATTCTCAAAAGTATAACCGTTCGTTGGTATTCCGCCAAAACCTTCTAATGAAAAAGGCTGATATTGGTCATTTGCTACAACTTTATAAACCAACCCTACATTTGGTACACAACTCAGCGAAAGGGTAAAAGGTACAGTTGTAACAGCAGGATCTGTCAGCGTAAAAGTGTTCGGCTCTGCACAATTTCCATTTAAAATATAAGTTCCTGCTGTCAAGTTTGTAAAATTGCTACCATTAGAAAAAGTTTGAGGCGCTCCACTTGTTTTTATCAAAGAAATATTCCCATAAGTGGTATTTGCATTAGTCAAATTCCATGTAAATAAACCAGATACACAAAACGGAGTACTCAAAGTATAAGTAATGTTAGGCTTTGATGGTTCAAATAAATTAACAATTGTTGCTGTGGCACAAACTCCGCCTGGGTCTGATAAGGTATAAATGCCAGGAGCTAAATCATAAAAAACCATCTCTGGCAGTCCGATTTGAATACCTGCTGAATCTTTTAAAATAAAAGGACCTTTTGCAAAAAAACCAGCATAAGCATAAAGCGTATATTTGAATGTATTGTTGGTACAAGTATAAGATTTATTCCAATTGATTGTTTCGGGCTGAGGAATAGAAGGATTGCCAGGCGTAATAGTAAAAGTAGTCGTACCTGTGCAATCATCTAACTGATACGTACCGAATGGAATTGGTACATTAAAATCGTAGGATACTTGCTCTGGTATTTTTGTTAAGGATGCTGGTAATGCTAAATTGCTATTGGAAACAGAAGGTAAAATAGTCGAAGCTCCGCCTGTACTCGAGCCAGTACAAGAGTATGAAATTAATGGTACAGGATTACTATTACTGGGAGGAATCAGTTTGATGGTTTGCTCTGTTACCAAACCGCAACTTGTAAATAATTTTATCTTATATTCTGTATTGTAGGCAAGATTTGTAAATTTTTCAGAAGAAGAATTGATTGTATCAAGCGCAACGCCCGAAGGGGAGTATAAAATATACATATACGTACCTGTTCCAGTAAATGGAAAAGGCTGTCCATTATTGAGGTAAGTAAGGCTATTGGCATATTTAATAAAATAATTGGGGTCTGTAACACCAACTTTTTTACATTCATTTGCTATTGGATAGGCTTGAAATTTGATAGTATCTTTTATTTTTTCGATGTTATCGCACTTATCTTTTATTTCTACCACAAAATTAGTTGGTAAGTCACTACTCGAAAAAGTATTTCCACTCACACTGAGCGCTTTGGTAGGAGAACAAGAAGTACAAGTTGCAGTAATCGGTAAAAATGCAGAAGTGCCATAGGCAGTCATCGTACCAGAAATATTTACTTTTCCACTAATACAATCAGCATTTACTGAGTTCAAATTCACAACTGGCTTAAAGATTAAAGGTGTTTGTACAACATTCGTGCAAGAATCTTTTACTTTAAAGAAAAAAGAAGTACCAGAAAGTCCTGTAAATATTCCCGTTGTTGAAGTCGCCAATAGGTTGTTAGCATTGTCATAACATTCAAAAATTTTAGATGGAAAACCGCCCGCGGAGGTAATTGTTGCTGTCCCGTCAGCTCCTGCACCAAACTTCACACACTCTGGATTAATGGTCAATGACACAAATGGAAACGTAAACGTTTTTGTTCCTGCACTACACATATCACTTGTAACTTCTACTTTATTGATATTATTACAATACGGAAAAACATTATCAAAAGTAACCGTAGAAGCCATTGCTACTTTTGTTTCCACCAATTTATTACCAATATACAGCTTATAAGTATAGGTTGCCAACGGATTGAAATTCCCAATAGATACTTGTAGCGTATTGTTGCTTGTATTTGGAACTAAGGTATTAATGGTTATTGGTGAGATTGCCAACAGACCAGCAGCAGATGTAATGTGCAGATTACACGCATCAATTACCCGAATCCAAAATGGCTGTCCAAGACTAACACCCGTAAAAATATGGTCTTGGTCATTGCCAGTTGCAGTTATTGCAGGTGCAGGTGTTGGATTTACATTAGGGTTAGAATAATACAAATTATATATAAATGGAGCTTTACCACCTGTGAAAGCAACTTTTTGGTCACAGCCAATGGGGCTAATTGTGATATTATCCAATTCGTCGTATTGGTCAGCAACAATTACTGTTTTTGTACAAGACTTTCCGTTAGCATCTATTATTTTAACAGTATAAGCACTATTACTGCCAGGTACAGATGTAATGGTTGGACTACTACTCATTGGGCTTGTCCACGTAGGACCGCCAGGAACAAAAACAACACCAAACTGATAGGGTGGTGTACCGCCTTGTATGCCTGCAATATCAATATTAATTACACCTTGGTCAGGACAAACTGCGGCTGTCCCTGTCAAAATCACATTGGTGCAATCTAAGACATTAGGATTTTGAGCCTTTAATAAAAAAGGAGAAAAGAAAAGTATCAGTATAAAACAATACTGAGAAAATGTGTTTTTTATTAATAATCTATTCATTGTAAATTTTTTTTTGTAAAAAGAGTTTGAATATTAAAATAGCTTCGCCAAAGCACAAATTGCGTGAACAAATTGCGCTGGATTAATTTTTTAATAGGTAAAATACTTCGCCTTGTCGCTGTGAAGCAACTCCATTTTAGGCCGTATAAGTTTCGATATCTAAACTATTGTTTTGGTTGTATAAATAAAAAGTGTGGTTGGGCTATAAAAAAAAGCAGGCGTGTAAAAAAGCGTCGTAAAAATTCAAGGCAAATGAATAAATAGTGAACCGCCTGCTTTTATTTCTTCTGAAAAATAATTGTACTTTTATAGGTAAGTAGGCGTTAAAATTTGGTTTATGTTATTTTGTCGTTGTGAAAAAAGTGATAAATAACTGACTATAAGGAAGTTATTTATTATTTTTTGAACAATCGACTTAAAAAAATAACATAAGCTAAATTAGACTGAATACTCAGTTGGATTAAAATAGTTAATATTTTTTACGGAACTCCGAACATTTATTTACAAAATTCCATTTCATCACTCAAATATATGTAAGATAATGAATACGTCCAATTTCCAGCACCATCTTTTACCCAAATTGCCATAGTATGATATCCTATCCCATCAAGGCATTTTAAAGTTACCGTTTTGGTAGAAGGAAGCGTTACGCCAATTGGATTGCCAGAGGATAAAATACTTTCTACTTCAATTCTAACATCATTTAGGTCAAAAGTTGTAGAACAATTATCTTTAATAGATGTTATAAAATCCTTTCCAGAAACAGTTACCTCTTTATCGCCACCCATAGCTAAACTATAGCCGTCATTTAAGATTACTACTGGAAGAGTTTTATCGTTCGTACAATTGGAAACCAAAGAAGGTAAACTACTATCCTGATTATCATAAAAAGTTTCTACATAATTCCAATTGCCAGCATTATCTCCACACCATATTCTAACGGTAAAAAATCCAATGCATTTACAATCTACCGATAGCAAATCTGTGTTTGGAAGAACCGCAGGGGCATTCCCTGACTGAATTCGATATTTCAACTGATTTTTGGGCGTACAATTATCCGAAGCGTCTCTGACAAAATCTTTGGCAAACAAAGTCACTAAACCTGCTGGCTTAGGTAGAGCAAATTGAAGTCCTCTACACTTTAGACTTGGAGGAATTTTATCATTAGTGCAACTCAAATCCGTTGTGGTCGGGCAGCCTTTTCCCTCTTGAAAATCTATAAAATTACCAATAAAGTTTACCTTGTTATTGGTATTTTTAGCCGCCAGCCAAATTGGGTTATAACCAATAGAATCTTTTAAAAATAACTTATCACTGATAGGAAAACTATCTTTAATCGGTATAGCTCCGATAGTATCCTCTCGAAGTCCATATACCAAAGAAGCATTGTTTGAAGTTGGAACAATAAAATCACTGGCAGAAATTTCTACGCCACAGCCTTTTGCAGTCATCGTCTTACTGGCGAATAAACCATGGTATGCTAATATAAAAGGAGTAGCAGATGGCGGCATTTTAGCTTCTACGATTTTTGTTCCCCGAAAGCCGCATTTTGTTTCCACAATACAGCGGTATTTACCAGGGACAGTTGGGCTAAAAATATCGCCTTGCCCAACAACTTTATTGTTTGCTTCTGTATCTATCCACTGAAAAGCGTCTGTTTTTTTCGCTACATTCGTAGCATAACAACGATACGTAGGAAGCCCATTCGCCTGCATTTTATACTCGTTTGCTTGTACCAAACAGTAAAAAAAATTATTGATTTGAGCCGCCATTTTGCCTTGGAAAACAAAAATTGATAAGAAGAGGAATAGATTTTTTTTCATTAGTTGTGATTTATATAAAGATTAAATATTTTATTTTATTTTTATGATAGTTTTCTGTAAAGAAAATCCATTGGATAAACGTAGCAATACAATATATGTGCCTTCTGCAAAGTTCGTCATGTCTGTTTTTTCTTCAAAAGCACCTTTATTGACAGCGGTTTCTTGTTTGTAAACGCAGCTACCAATGGCGTTGTAAATTTCTATGGTCATATCCAAATCATAGTCTGCATTACCATTGATGGTTAGCATATCTTGTGTCGGATTGGGCGATAGATTATAATAAAATTTATCCGATTTTTCAACACTTCGGACTGGGCTAAATGTTGTTTTTTCATCTCTATCTACTTGTTCGAGGCGATAATAAAGTGTGCCATTCGGTAAATTTTTGTCCTCGAAACGATAATCATTGAGTGTCGTTTTATTGTTTGATGTTACTTTTCCAATGTTCGAGAAACGTGTCCCGTCGGTACTTCTTTGGATATTAAAATGGCTGGTATTTTGCTCGTTGGTGGTTTGCCAATTTAGCAATACATCATTTTCTTTTTTTGTAGCATCGAAACGGAGTAGTTCAAGAGGAAGTGGTGTAGCAAAGGTAACGGTAGCACTCGGAAGAATGAGATTTTTATCTGTATTGCTTGCTATTGTTACTCCAGGAATATTTGTAACGCTATAAGAATAATTACCTGATACGGTTATCGTATATTGATGACTTCCGCTGATTGGCGTTCCTATTGGTGTTCCATTATGATACCACGTGTAGGTTAAGTTATTTGCAGTTGCTTCACCCGCTAAATCGGCTGTTAAAACACTGCCATTTAGAGTTAATGGCAAAACCGTTTTTTGCTGACTGTACTTAGTAATTCTTGTATTCCAATCTGTGTAGGCTTTAATATTTCCAAAATTTAAAAAATTGTTGTGTATCGAAAACTGTTGAATTACAGGAAAATTGTAATTTGGAAGATCACCCGTAAAGGAATTTTCATGCAAAGTAAGTTTTTCAAGTGCGGGCAAATTGAAATTAGGCATTGAACCACTTAGTTGATTCCACGACAAATAAAGTTGTTTAAGAAGAGGCGAATTGGAAAAATTACCCGTAGCTATACCGTCAAAGTTGTTGTAATTCAACCAAATTCTATCAAGTTTTGGGAGGTTGAAATTAGGTATCGTACCACTAAAATTACAATGAGATAAAGCAAGTTGTTCCAAATTAGGTAAAATAAAACCTGCTAAACTACCGCTTAAATTAGGGTTTTCATGCAAATTTAGTAACTTTAAACTTGGCAAATTACTAAAAATGGTAGAAAGATTATTGCTCGAGGTTACTGTAAGATTGTTCTTATTAAGTCCAATTTCTATTAAACCACTTTTACCTTGAAATATATTAGGAATATCTCCTCCAAAACCACAATTTGAAAGTCCTATGTATTTTATATTTGTTAAACCGCCTAAACTTATTGGAATTGATTGATTATTACCAAGATTAGCATTGTTATGAAGTAATAAATAATGTAAATTTTGAAAAGGAATACCAATATCCGTAGGTAATGGCTGATCTAAAAGATTATTTTGCGCCCAAAACTCCGTCAATGCAGGAAAACAGTTACCTGTCCAAGGTGGAGTAGAGGGAATAGTACCCGTCAGTCGGTTTTGAGCAAGGTACATGACAATCAAGTGATGCAAATTGCCTAATTCCTTAGGAATACTACCTGTTAGTAGGTTATTCCCAAGGTATAAATATTTCATATTAGGACAGCCTGTCCCAATTGTCGCAGGAATGTCACCCGTTAGTTGGTTTTGAGAAAGAATTAAAACTTCTAAAAGGGGTAAATTCCCTAACGTTGTTGGAATAGTGCTTAAAGTTGGAACACCTCCAACAATGGTAGTCGTTCCTAATTGATTTTCACCCAAACATAGATGTTTTAATTTAGTGAGCGAACCTAAACTTGTAGGAATACCGCCCATTAAGCTATTTTTTCCCAAAGATAAATACTCTAATTCCGTCAATCCACTAAGATTAGGGATTGTACCTACTAAGTTGTTGCCTGTACTCCAAGAGCCAACTTCAAGAAAAGTTGATATACCATCTAAATCAATAGCAGCTACATCACAACCATTTGTGGTCAAGTTTATACCATGCCAATTCTCTATATTAGCATCAGTGAACCAACCAGCTTGGATAGTCCAACCACTACCGCCCGTACTTTCATATAATATTTCCAACTCACGAAAATCATCTTTCAAGCACGTTGGTAACGTAGGAGGAAATGGACGAGGTGCTTGTGCAAAAACATTTGTTTGGCAGCACATCGCAATAAGTAAAAAGGTAAAATAAAGTATTATTTTTTTCATTTAAAGAAATTTGCAAAATAGCTCACGCAGCACTATCTTAATGTTGTAAAAATTTGCTAACCTGCTGCGGCAGCTTCGGTTTTGAAAAGGAGATAATCCACTTGTTACGCTTGGTCAGAACGAGTGCGTTTCGATTTTAAGGCGTTTAATATTACAAAATTACATCTATTTAAAATTATATGTTATAAGAAATTTTTGCAATTTTATATTTTACTTTTTGAATAAGGCACAAAATAAAAACCCAAGCAAATGTGCATCTGCTTGGATTTGTAATTACTGTTGACTAAAAGATTTTATTTAAAAAACCTTTTCACTTTTCGCTCGCCATTAGGCATTTGCATAATGACGATGTACATTCCGTTTTTTAGAGAGGAAGCCTCGTAGAGGATTAAATCTTGTTCGCTACTTGCTTTAAAATCAGCAATAAGCTGTCCGTTGAGGTTAAGAATAGTAAAAGTTGTTCCTTCTTCTACGTTATTGTACTTGATTTGTAATAAATCTTGTACCATAGACGGATATACTTCAAAATCATTTTCAAATACAGTGATGTCTGATAAGTCGTCTTCGTCAATAATTTCTGATACATTATCAGAAGCGGATTTGTTTAATACACTTTTTGTTGGCGTAGTACAAACTGCTTTACACTGTCTTATTTCAACGCTTGTATTATTCGACAGAGGATTAATCTCGAATCTACCTATATCAAAGCTAATATGTGCAATGTCACTTGCTCCTATTTTTACCAAAAGAGAAGAGCAACAAATGCCTGCACTATTAACAACCGAGGACGCTGATACTGATACTGATACTGATACTGCGGTTTTTTGACAATTAGCAGTACAAACACTTACTTTATTGTTATTCTTTTTTATCCAGAGTTTGTATCCATTAATAAGGATTAAATAGCCTTCGCAGCCTTCTTTACCTGTTATCCAGTTTTGAGCCTTTATGATTTTTTTAATTGTAGCCGAACAACCACAAAAATCATCCTTAGGCGGATTTTGGAATTGTACCACATCATCTTCAATAATAATTCCCATAGTTACAAAGCTAGCAATCGCAGGAGCACCTAAACTTCCGCCCACACACGCTGGAGAAACACGAGCTTCGTACAGGGTATTTGGTGCTAAACCCGTCAAATCGACTGGTGGAGCATCCACCTTTTTTTTAAATACCACTTTTTTAGTTATGACATCCACTACTTCTACATCGTAAGCAATGGCATTTGTTACTAATGTCCAGTTAGCTATTGCTGAGTTAGAAGTGATGTTAGTAACAGTTAAATTTTTAGGCGCTTTTAACGAACAGCCTGAATTTTGGGCTTGTAATGTTGTTACAAATAGTGACAAAAACACTATATTAAATAAGTAAAAAAAATGTTTCATGTTAGAAAAGTTTAAGCTTACAGTTTATTGTGAAATATTATATCGCAAAGTTGCAATTTTAATTAACATAAATTAGTAAGAAGTTTTTAAAAATTTATATTTTTGCAATATAAAATAAAAAAATATTTTATACAGTATTTATTTCAAAAAAATAAAATGAACGATAAATTACAAAACTCTGACCTTTACAAGCTATTTATACTTTTTAACAGAGAAGATATAGAAGCCTTTAAAGATTCTATGTATTATAATGACAGCAGAAAAAGTAAAGAAAAAAAATTATTTGATTACCTCGTAGAAAATCAAGAAAACCCTAACGATGAAGCGGCTTACACCACTATTTTTGAGAGAGAAAAGTATAAATATGCTACTTTAAAAGAGCTCATTTCAAGTCTTTTTAAGTTGCTTAAAAATAATCTTGCCGATAGGTACAATAGTGAAACAGATAAGAATTTTGAAATAGAACTTGCCTTAGCAAAATTTTACAACCACAAAAAAGACAAAACCAGACTGGTTTCAAAGATAAAAAGTATTAAAGAGAGCAATAAAAAGAAAAATAAAGATGAGGAGTACTATAAAAATGAGGTAAAAATCTATAAATTTTTGAATACAAGCATTGTAGCCAATAAGGAAAAAGACCGTTACATAGGTCAGGTTATACAACAATTAGATTTTGAGTATTTTATCAATACGCTTGAATACAGTGCGGCGGCTTTTTCAAGAAAACGACAAGTTATCATTGATGGAGAAAACGATTTCCGTATCCAAAGTATTGAGGCTTTAAAAAAGATGAAAATAGAGTTGAATATCAATGAGCAACACGCTGTGATTGATATTTACCTCGAACTCATTGAACTTTTTAATGATAATCAAGCATTGACCTCTACCCAAGAGTTTAATAAAGAAATGGAAAGGGTAAAAAATATCGAAAAAAATATTGAGGACGGCTACAAAGAAAACTCAATATCAATGGAAAAAAAGTTGGAATTTCAGACCTATCTGCGCAACTATATTACAGAAAAATTTAATCTGGGAGGCAAATTTACCCAAAATTATCTCGAACTAATTTTTGAAAAGCAAAAAAATATTTTTGAACAATTAAAATTGCAAGGAGAAGATTTACCACCGCTATTTTACTTAAATCTAAATACGACTGGGCTACGAACTGGCAAATCAAAGTGGATTAAAAAAAATTTACTGGACTGTTACAAAGAAGACAAAATTCAGGAAAGCATGCCAGAAAACAAAGCAATTTATGATTTTAACTTGGCATTATATTACCTATACACCAATCAACTGGCGGAATGTGACCTTTTGTTTAGTGGTATAAACGATGGTTTTGGAAAAAATTACAATTATAAATTGGCGTATTATCGTTTGGGTATCAAATTATTTTTTGAAACTCAGGATATTTTGAAATATCAAGATATACTCGAAACCAAACAGAATAATTTTAAGCAATTTATGTCTGATACCAGATTAGTTCTTGCAGACAACATCAGAAAACCGAACTTGGAGTTTTGTAATATTGCTGCCAGATTATCGAAATGTATCTATAATACTAAAAAGTTTGCAATATTAAAAGAAATAGAAGCAACAACCAAACCAATTGCAGACAAAGAGTGGCTTATTTATATCATAGAGAAATCATATAATTTGGAAATTTTTCGACAAGATATTACCAAAAATTATGAATTATCAAATTACCAAAAAGTAATTTCTTTGTGTACGAATTTAAAAAGTAGGATTAATTATAATCTTTCTAAAAAAACAAAAGAGGAAAACGAAAATTTCCTTGTAGCGATAAATGATTTGATAATTTTCAAAGATAATCCAGAAAGTATAGCTATTGCGCTCCTTTCTGCGGACAAAGAATGGCTTATGGTACAAAAAAAAGTATTAGAAGTCAAAAATTATTTTAA
>JANMGN010000238.1:0-5317 GCA_031374645.1 Chitinophagales bacterium
TTTGGTAAAAATAAAATAAAAGTAGCGGAAAATATAAAAAAAAACTTCCTTTTCTTATCTTCACAGCTTTAAAATAAAAATCCATAATTAATGAAAAAACACATCTTACACACCATTCTTATCTTTTTAACGACGCAATTCATCGTCGCTCAAAAAATACCTGTAAATCAACTCAAAGCATTAAAAACTCGCTGTATTGGCCCCGCAGGAATGTCGGGACGTGTCACTGCAATTGACGTAATTACAACACAGCCCGACCATATTTTTATCGGCACAGCAAGCGGTGGCGTTTGGGAAAGCAAAAGTGGCGGCGTTACTTGGGAGCCTATTTTTGACAAACAAAGCACACAATCTATTGGCGCACTTTGTATCAATCAGCACAATCCTGCCGAAATTTGGGTGGGCTCTGGCGAAGGAAATCCACGCAATTCGCACAACTCTGGCGAAGGTGTTTTTAAGTCAATTGATGGCGGAAAAACTTGGAAAAACGTAGGTTTCCAAGGCACAAAAATCATCCACCGCATCGTTATAAATCGGGACAATCCTAATATTGTGACGGTCGCTGCATTGGGTTCTGCATGGGGCGCAAGCGACGAAAGAGGTATTTTCAAAACGACTGACGGAGGTAAAACTTGGCGTAAAACGTTGTATATCAACGACATAACAGGTTGTGCCGATTTGATAACCGACCCGAGCAACCCAAATAAACTCATCGCCACGATGTGGGAATTTGGTAGAAAACCTTGGACTTTCAACTCTGGCGGCAAAGGCTCTGGCTTGTACGTTTCCTTAGATGCTGGCGAAACTTGGGAGCGCCGAACAGACAAAGATGGTTTGCCAAAAGGCGAACTTGGACGTATCGGAATTGCTATTTCTAAGTCAAAACCAAACATCGTTTATGCGATTGTAGAAGCAAAAGAAAATGCTTTTTACCGCAGCACTGACGGTGGTTACAAATGGTCAAAAATGGCGGATAAAGGTTTTGGCGACCGACCTTTTTACTATTCTGAAATTTATGTAGATCCCAAAAATGAAAATCGAGTATATTCTATTTTTACAACGGTCAGCCGAAGTGAAGATGGTGGTAAAAATTGGAATTCATTTGCAGGTTGGATTATTCATCCTGACCATCATTCGTTTTGGATTTCGCCCGAAAATCCCGATTATATCATCAATGGGAACGATGGCGGCTTGAATATTACACGTGACGGCGGAAAAACGTGGCATTTTGCAGACAATATTCCTGTCGGACAGTTTTATCACGTCAATGTCGATAACGATATACCTTTCAATGTATATGGTGGATTACAGGATAATGGCTCTTGGGTTGGTCCTTCGAGCGTGTGGCGAAGCGGCGGAATTCGCAACCAAGATTGGAAAGAATTGTACTTTGGAGATGGTTTTGACGTGTTGCCAAAACCGAGTGATAACCGTTATGTTTATGCGATGTCGCAAGGCGGTTCTTTGGGTTTTGTGGACGCAAAAACAGGGAGTACGCAATACATAAAACCTGTTCATCCAGAAGGAAAACAACTGCGTTTTAACTGGAATAGTGCTTTGGCTCAAAATCCGCAACACGACTGTGGCGTATATTATGGCTCACAATTTGTGCATAAAAGCCTTGATTGTGGCAAAAGTTGGACGGTTATTTCGCCTGATTTGACTACAAACGATACTTTGAAGCAAATATCTGATAAATCTGGCGGTCTTACGCCCGATGCGACTTCTGCCGAAAATCACTGTACGAT
This sequence comes from Chitinophagales bacterium, assembly GCA_031374645.1. GTDB lineage: Bacteria > Bacteroidota > Bacteroidia > Chitinophagales > Saprospiraceae > CANHEE01. Next base: position 1,749 of record JANMGN010000238.1, read on the forward strand.
ACTGTGTATTGCGCCAAGTCCTGTGGACGAAAATGTGATTTGGGTAGGGACTGACGATGGCAATATTCAGCTTACTCGGGACGGTGGAAAAACGTGGACAAATACGATTACAAACATCAAAGGTTTGCCAAAAACGGCTTGGATTCCGCAAATAGAAGTGAACAAACGCAATGCTGCCGAGGCATTCGTAGTCGTCAATAATTACCGTTTGAATGACTGGAAACCTTACATTTTTTATACGGCTGATTATGGGAAAACATGGAAACGCATCGTGGACGAAAACAAGGTAAAAGGTCATGCTTTGTGCATCGTACAAGACCCGACAGAAGCAAATTTGCTCTTTTGCGGCACCGACGGAGGACTTTTTGTAAGTATAGATTTTGGCGAAAACTGGACAAAATGGCGTGATGATTTTCCTTCGGTAAATGTGATTGACATGAAAATTCACGAGCGTGATGCTGATTTAGTGATTGGTACTTTTGGTCGTGCCATTTGGGTTTTAGACGATATTCGACCGCTTCGGGAATTAGCTAAAACAAAAGGAAATGTACTGCAAGAGCCTTTTAAAATATTCGCTCCTGCAGATGCTTATTTGGCAGAATACCGAAGCTATGAAGGAGCACGTTTTAATGCAAACGCCCTTTTTGAAGCACAAAGTAAGCCTGCTTATGCACAAATAAAAATTTGGACAAAAGAGCTTTTAGAAAAAAGTGCTGACAAAAAAGACGAGAAAAAAGAAAAAACTGAACTAAAAGAAGAAAAGAAAGGCGAGAAAAAAGAAGATAAAGAAAAAGAGTTTGAGAAGAAAATCAAAATTAGAATTATAGACGAAAAAGGCGATACTATTCGTACTTTAAATCCTGAAATTGATACTTTTTTGACGACTGTAAACTGGCGTTTGGAGCGAAAAGCAGCACGCTATCCGAGTAGAGAAGAGGAAAAAGCAGATGCGAATGAGCCTGGAAGTCATAGCGTTTTGCCTGGAAAATATAAAATTATAGCGACTTATGGCAAGTATAAAGACAGCACTTTTGTAACCGTTTTACCCGACCCAAGGTTGAGTATTTCCATAGCAGATATGAAAATAAAAGCAGAATTTGAAACCAATTTGGACAATAAAATCACTCGCTCTGCCAAAGCAGCTGACAAGCTCCGTGAAATAGAAAAACAGATACAACTCTCTGAAAATCAGCTAACTAACGCACCTGATTCTGTAAAAAAAGATTTTACAAAGTTAGCTAAAAACCTTCGTGACAGTATAGGAAAATACGAATTGGCATTTTGGGGACCCAAAGAAACAAAAGGGATTAATCGTAACGAAAATCACTTGACTTCTAAATTTGGAAATGCGAGTTATTACATCGGGTCGTGTGAAGGTAAGCCTACTGAAAATGCACTCCTCACGTACAATGCAACAATGATTGAAGCAGATGCGCTCCTCACTCGTATCAATTCATTTATTGAAAAAGAAGTAGCTGCGTATCAAACAAAAGTGGAAGCTGTGAAATTTCCTATGATGAAAAAAGTAGAGAAATTATAAAGTTAAAAAGTGCCTTTTGAAATAAAAAATGCCAACCGTAAGTTGGCATTTTTTGTTTATTTTACTCTACCTCTAAATAATCCTTGTCAATATCATTATCACTTATCAAATCTTTGTAGATGCAATAAATAATGCAATGAAAAAAAGGCAACAAGCAATATGCTAAAAAAGTAGCCAAAAACTGCAAACCCATAAGTAATGCAACTCCACCCAAAACCAATGAATTGGGCAACAATAGACTACTCCAACTCATCCTTGCTTCCGTTTGAGAAAACACCTTTAATGCTATATAATAAACACCAAGTTGAACACCGCAGTACAATATAGCTCCAATAATAAATATCAAGACAAAAAATAGAATTTTTTTCCACGTAATAGACCTGCTCATTTTCATCGCTTCCCAAAAATCTTTTTCTTCAAAAAGTAAAAATGGAACACTTAATGAAAAAACCGCAAAACAAACAATCGGTACAAGCATAACAAAGAAAATACAAATTAAAATCTCCTTTGTTGGCAAATCTGAAAAATTTTCCATCCGTTCTTTCAGTCCACCAAACCACGATATTACTCCGATAATTGTTGCATTTTCAATCAGTAAATAAAGTGCTGTCAAAAATGCAAAAAAGATAATAATGTAGCTTGTCAAACTAATCAGTGAAATTGATTTATAGATTTTAAAACCTTCAAAAAAATGACTAAAGTGTAGTTTTTCGCCCTTATTAATTTTATCCGCAGCAATATAATAGCCTGCCGAAAGCGTTGGTAAGAGAAGTAAAGTACCTAAGACAGGAACAAATGAAAGTATCAGTGTAATTAGCGCAAACACAAAGCTAAAAAGTAAGAAAAGAGGCATACCTTTCAGAGCGATACCAAATCCTTCGCTGATGTATTTCCCTAATCGGAAAGTATAACCGTAATTTTTTTTAAATAATATATTTTCGTTCATTTTGTTATTTTTACACAAGTGATTAATTTTCAATTACTTAGATAAGTAATTGAGCTAAAATAACTACATTTTTTTTAAAAGGAATTTATATTTAAGAAGGCTCAGTTTCCCAAACAATTTCAGTGGGAAGTTCTTCCATATCTGCAAAAGCAGCATGAAGAACACAATAAGCATAAGGATAAGTCAAGCAGATTATTCCTATAAATGCAGCCACGAAAGGTGCATATTCTACCGAAAACTCATTGTAATGCTTCAAAAATTCTATAAAACTACCTCTTGAAAAATTGTGCCGAAACTGTATATATAAATAGAATGAAAAGACAACAACTATTACAAACAAGGAGATAAACAAAATAACCAAAAGCATCAATAATACTTTTCCGAAGTGCGCCATTACGAGTTTTCGGCTACTTGTCATCGCTTTCCAATAATTTTGCTTTTTAAAAAGTATAAACTGGTCAGTAAAAATATAGATAACAAGAAAAAATAACAACAAAATTATAAATATAATAGCTGGTGCTAAAAATGTTTCGTTTGAAACCTCTTGATGTAAATAATAAGTAAAAAAGCTCTTTAAAGGAGAAAAAATAAGCATTATCGGAATAATAAGCAGAAATTGTAAGAAATTTTGAACAAAACGAACAAATCCCAATGAAGCAAAACGCTCAATACCAATAAAAAAATCATCGTTTGCTAAGAAATCTTGAAGGCGTGCGCCATTCGCAAGTCCGTAAAACGAAGCATACAAAATAGGATAAAGAAAAATTGGGATAACAAGTGACCAGTACCAACTCAAAACGCCTTGAGCCATAATACTAAATCCTGCAAGCATAAAACTTACGATATAAAGATAAAAAAAACGTTTTCTCAAAAGGACAAAACCATCTTTGAGGTATTTTCCAATTTGGAAGTTGCGAGAAGACGTTGTACCTACCGAATCTAATGTTTCCTGCATAAATAGGCGTATAAAAATAATCGACAATTTTTTTTGTCGTTGTGAAAATAATATAAGTAACTGACTGTAAGGAAGTTACGTTGTTATTTTTACAACGACTTCCTCCAAAAAAATTTTGGTTATTTTAG
>JANMGN010000257.1:0-21960 GCA_031374645.1 Chitinophagales bacterium
CTATCGGTTCTATGAAAATTTCCAATATTATGGCTCATATTTATAGAAGTCATAAAGAAAATTTTGAGGATTTATCTGCTGGTATTTGTGCCGCTTTACATAATTTAGAATTAATTGTAAAATAACTAATTTTTATCTCAATTGGAAAATATGGGTTTAATTGTTGCCTTTTTTTCATTTGAAAAGAGAAAATTTCTTTTCCAATGATACTTTTTTTGTTCTTTATGTAAAATTAGCATCAAACCGTTTTTATGGGTAAACCACTACCCTACTAATAATAACAGTCCTTTTCTGCTCTTTCTATTTATTTCACACCAATTAATTTTGGTAAAACCAAAATTTTTATACCTTCATATAAAAAACTTTTGCAACAAGAAGGTACTCACTGGCTACAACGTTTTTCTAATTTTAAAAAAGCGTTTGTTCAACTTGAAAAAGGCGTAAAATTGAGTGCAGAAAGACCACTTTCTGAGTTAGAAAATCAAAAATTGATACAAGTATTTGAGTTCACGCATAAATTGGCTTGGAATGTGACAAAAGATTATTTTGAGTACCAAGGTAACCCCAATTTGACTGGTTCAAGAGATACTACTCGGGAGACTTCCCGAATGAATTTGATAGTAAAAGCGACGATTGGATGAAGATGATTGAAAATAGAAAATCAAATTGATGATTTGTTACTGCCTTACAAAGTGGATATTTCTCAGTTTGAAAAAAATAAATAATCCTGATTTTAGTTGCTCACGTTAAACTGGTTGGACAAAAATTTTTTGATAAGGATAACTCTGTTTTGGAGATGGCAGTAATAAATTAATAGCAAGTCTTAAGGGTATGTTAAGTCGTCGGACTAATTTTATTCAGTAGATAAAAGTATTAAAAATTGATTTTATATTATTTTTTTAGTAAGTATTTCTTATCTGAGTAAAAAATTACAAAAAACACTTTATTTTTCTCCCAAAAAACCTCTTTTTTACCATTTATTTACACGTTACTTAGCATAATTAACATACTAAAACGATGCAAAAATACCCTGTTGGCATACAGTCTTTTTCATAAACTATAAAACGAGGCTCTCTATAATATTGACAAAACCGAACAAATTTATTTAGCAAAGGAAATTAATGGATAAGTCGTCCAAAAAATTTCAAATATCTCATCTAAAATTCCGTATTTAGTACCAAAAAGAGGCATAATATTTTGAGAATGTTACGCCTCTTTTTAAAAATACTAAGTCAGCACTACCCTACCCTTTCCATTCGTCAATAGCTTTGACTTTATATACAAATTTTCGTAAGCTGTATTTTTCAATATTTTGCTGTAAAAATACAGCAAAATATTATTTTTCATGTAAATTACATAAAAATAAATTTTTTTCATGTAAAAACTTGAATTTTACATTTTTTGCTGTATATTTGCACTTTATTAATTTTACAGCAAAATACAGTGTTTTGCATAAAAATAAATTAAAAAATTGAATTTGCTGTAAAAATACAGCAAATTGTAGTAATATGTTAAATTTTTCAAATTTTTCTTTAGTGAAAAATAGACGCTCTCAGGCATTTTATTCGTTGTGTTTGGCAAAGACATTGTTTTCATTGTTTTTCCTCTCAAAACGGATTTAATACAGGTAAAAACTAATTTGTATTCTTTATTTTATTTTACAAAAAATAATAAATGGTTTAAAATTCCTTTTTTTTATAATATCCAAAAATATTTTACAGTAAAAAGTATAATTTTACAGCAATTTACAGCAAAATCATGATAATATCAGTTACTAATTTAAAAGGTGGTGTTGGAAAAACAACCTTAACTACAAATATCGCCGTTGCTTTTTTGCTTCGTGGCTACAAAGTTTGTATAGTGGACACAGATTTAGGTCAAAAATCATCGATGGAGTGGTCTGGCAACCGAGATGAAGCGTTGCCTCGTCTGCCTGTTTTTGGCATCGGTATCAAACAACTCAATAAGGAAGTAGAAGCACTTGAAAAAGACTACGACATCGTTATGGTAGATGGGTCGCCGCAACTTTCTGAGTTGGCAGATAGGACTATTCTTTGCAGCGACATCGTATTGATTCCTGTCCTCCCTGGTATTTACGATTTCAGGGCGTTTGAGAATTTTTTGGAGCGTTACGAGCAAGTCAAAGGTCTAAAAGAAGCACAAGGCGCACACATCAAAGCATTTGTAATTTTAAATCGTTACTTGGAAAAATCAAATGTTTCTAAAGAAATAAAAGACGCTTTGGGTGAGTATGATGTAAAAATTATGGATTCCAAATTGGCGAGTAGGGTAGCGTACATTGATACTGCCACGCAGGGAATGGGCGTTTTGGAGTATAAAGATTCAAAAGCAAAATCAGAAATCAATCTTCTAATTGATGAATTGGAAGAAGCAATCAAAACTTTTAACGATTAAAATATTCGTATGGAAAGGAAAAAAATAGTACCTAAAAATAAATTTAATGCTTCGCAGCAAGAAGAATTATTAGAAAAATTGCAGCAAAATCAAGTAAATACTGTAAATACACAGAATTTTACAGCAAATACTGTAAAAGAAGATGTTATAACTTATCCTCAAGCAGAAGCTGTAATTTTACAGCAAAAAACAGATATTGCTGTAAAAAAAAGTAACGATACAGCAATATCAGAGAAAGCAGGCAAAATTCAACGCATTACGGTAGATATGCCTTTGGAACTCTATGAGCGTATGAAAGATGAAGTAGATGACAACGGACAAACTATCAAAGGATTTGTGGTCAATTTGGTAAAATCTCATTTTTCTAAAAAGTAAAATAGGGTAGGGGACACTATGTTAAAAAAATCAATTACCACTATAAATGTCGATGGAACAGAAATTCGGGTAGTTTCGGAACAAGAAGAGCAATCTTTTATGTCGCTTACCGATATTGCAAAACGTTTCAACGAGCGCAGCGACCAAGTTATCAGCAACTGGCTGCGTACCCGAAGCACTTTGAGTTTTTTGGGCGTTTGGGAGCAAATGCACAATACTAATTTTAATTCCCTCAATTTTGAGGGAATTAAAAACGAGGCTGGTGCACCAACTTTTGTACTTTCTGTAACAGACTGGGTAAATCAAACTCAGGCAATGGGCATCTATGCGAAAGCTGGGCGTTACGGCGGCACGTATGCACATCGAGATATTGCGCTCGAATTTTGCTCTTGGATAGAACCTTCTTTTCGGCTCTATATTATCAAAGAATTTCAGCGGCTCAAAGAAGACGAAGGCGAAAAACTTTCGATAGAGTGGAATGTACGAAGATTGATAGCAAAGGCAAATTACAAAATCCATACAGATACTATAAAAATGCACCTGATTCCGCAGCGACTTTTGCCTCAAAATTCGGCAGGTATGGTTTATGCAAATGAAGCAGATTTGCTCAATATCGCTATTTTTGGAGAAACTGCCCGACAATGGAAAGAGCGAAACCCAAACGCCTCTGGAAATCTTCGGGATAATGCGTCAATAGAGCAGCTTTTAGTTCTATCTAATTTGGAAAGTTTGAACTCTGAGCTGATAAAAATGGGGTTTTCAAAAGATGAACGTTTGGTAAAACTCAACGAAGCAGCAATTTTTCAAATGAATATTATTGTACAAACACCTTCGTTTGGGCAATTGGGAGGAAATCAATCTAAATTTTTAGAATAAAACATAAAACGTTGATTTTCAATTCTTTATGTACTAAACATAGTGATAGTTCGCCATTAAACGCTTTTTTAGTAAAAAAACGCTTTGAAAAATATTTACAATGACCAATAAGTAAAAGCGTAAAATGTTGATAATCAGCATTTTATACTTTTAAAAGAATTTTTAATTAAAATAAAAAAAATACAACAACAAGATACATTCCTGTTGTTGTATTTTTAAATTAATTTTAATACTTTAATACTTTATAGACTTGTAATCAATTGATAATCAATCAGTTGTGAGCTTAATTATCACAAAATTAGGGTTTTCTATCACATTTTTAGGGTATAACCCAATACTCGTTATGCGGAGGCATAAAAAGGTTAAAATCTTCCATTAGAACACTTCTCTGACCTATATTTTATCAAAAAACCTCTTTTTTCACAAATACTTGAAAGAATAGCGACCAATTCTAAGTCTAAAAAGTTTTATTTTAGAAATATAACAAATTTAGAACAGCCTACTATCACAAATTTAGGGTACAAAAATCATTTTACTAACTTTTACTATCACAAATTTAGGGTTATTTTTGTAAATAAAGAGAAAATATCACAAGTTTAGGGTAAAGTATCACAATTTTAGGGGTTAATTAGGAAATTATCAGATTAAAACACATATCTTTGCAAATATCACTAAATTAGGGTAATATTACCCTAATTTAGTGATATTTCAAAATAATAAATAATACCTAAATTGATTATGGCAAAAGCGATAAAATCAAGTAGAAATAAGAAAAAAGGCGTTAATGACGTTGTTTCTATCAGAAAATCAAATGATTTAGTAGAGGCACGATATCGGTTTGATATTTGGGAAACAAGGCTTTTTACAAGGCTTCTCTCTATGATTCATACAAACGATAAGGATTTTAACGAATATAAAATTTATATCAACGACTTAATCCAAGATTTTAACCTCACAAGTGATAAAAATGCTTATGCTCTTTTCAAACAAGGTGCTAAGAAGTTAATGCAAAAAATTATTACGGTCGTTTCGAAGGATAAAGAAACGGATAAATGGACAGAGTTTCACACACCAATTGTTGTTTCTTTGCGAAATCCTTTGGAAGAAGAAGATGCAAGTTATGTCAAGATAGGTTTTCATCCAGAAATGCGTCCGTTTTTATTGGAGTTAAAAGAGCGTTATTTGGTTTATGATTTTGCGAATGTTTCACAATTGCGAAGTCCGTACTATGTTAGGATTTACGAACTTTTAAAACAGTATGAGAAAATCGGCTGGCGGAAATTTGAGGTTCAAAAACTTAAAGATATTTTGGGCATCAATGAAGAATATAAACTTTATGGACATTTTAAAAGTAGAATTTTAGACAAAGCACAAGAAAATCTTTTAGGTTTTACGGATATTGCTTTTACTTACGAAGAAATAAAACAAGGGCGTTCGGTTCATGAGATTATTTTTCATATTTACCAAAATAATCCAACTAAAAGAAAGCCAACGAGTTCGTATAGAGTGCCAAAATCGCCAACACTTTTTGATACCTATGAGGAATTACCAGATGTAAAACAGGGTAGGATAGAGGCGCAGGATTTTACTGCAAAAGAAAATAATCTGGTATTTGAGCAGGTATTTTTACAAGTAAAAACTTGGGGCATCACAGAAGATGTACTAAATCTTTTATTTGAAACACAATCAGAAGAAGCTATTTTGAGTGGTTTAATTTATGCTCAAAATGCTCAAAAGCAAGGAAAAATTAAAGAAAATCCAGCAGGTTTTTTTATTAAAGCAGTAAAAGAGCGTTATACAGACGTTAATCTTGATAAACAAATTCAAAAGGAAAAGCGACAAGTAGAACGTCAGCAACAAGAGATTTTGAAAAGAGAATATCAAGGAAAAATAGCTCAACTTCGGGATAGACATGACCAGCAACGAAATACAATTGTAAGACAATTGACAGCAGAAAATGATGATCCGACGCTCAAAGCTATCGCTGCACTTCAAGGAGAATTACAAACTTACTTTAAGATAAAAAATCTTAATCCTCAGCAACTAACGATAGAATATTACCGTCAAGAGCCTGTTTTGCGTGTTTTTGTAATAGAAAAAATACAGCTACTTTTTAGTGAAGAGTTCAAAGAATTAGAACCTTTGAAAAAAGAGATTGCTAATTTAGAGGTAGAATTAGCTAAATTAGGCTAATTTTTTACTCAGACATAAAAATCTTGTAGTGTCCTAATTTAAAATATTTTCCTAATAATTATAATTATGTTAAATAATGATTTAAAATGATGAATGCAAAATGATAAATCTCGTAGCGTATTCGCTATTCTGCATTATTTTATTTAGTCATTATTGTAGCAAATAAAACCGTTTAATCCCGTTTAAAACGGTTCAAAATGGGTCAATCATCTAAAAGTAACAATAAATTAGTAAATATTCACGAAGTTTTTATACTTTTCCGCATTTAAGAGGTAAAAGCATTTTCGTGGACTAAAATAGATAGTAATATTATTACTATAAAAAACATTTGGAAGCAATTAAATAAAAATATATGGATTCTATTTTATAGAATAATACCTTCGTAACCTTGTACGGATAAAGTACAAGGTTTTTTGAAGAATACCGTTATACTCTTTTAACTGAACAAGAAGTCGAAAAAACACTTTGGTTTGATGTGGACATTAGATCGAATTTGGGCGAAAAACCCTATTCTGTGTTTGACTGCTTTTTTCATTGGGAAGATTAAAAATTAATAATTATAAATAAAAATAGGCTCATAATAGATTTCAAGTTGCTCTACCAAACAGAGTTTGGCAAGTACAATTTGTATTTTAAAGTACTATTTTTTCAGAAATTTTGGTATAGAAAAGCAAATAAAATTGTATTTTTACAATAAATTGAAACCCAATATGAGCCTTAAAAAATATGTATCGTTACGCTTTTTACAAATATAAAGATACTTACGAGTGTTTCAAATGCCAAGGCGGGTTCAAACGAAGGAATTTGTTTGACGTTGACCCTGATGTTAAATTAGGCAAAGGTGCGAAAAACCGAAATGTTGTTGCGTGAAATTAAAAAAGAAAATAAAAATGACAGAACCCAAACGCAAAGGCGCAAGGTCTATAAAAGATATTACGCCCACTATTATGGCGCAACTAAATAAAGGCGAGATTGAGAGCGCAAACCTTGTGGAATGGCTCGCTATTGACCAACAAAAATTGCTCGAAAATATGCTGTCCGATTGGAAAAAGGAAGCCTATTTGCCGCCTATTCTAATGGAAATCAATGCCTTGAAAAAACAAACTGTAACTACCGTAAATGAGGCGATTGGCGTGGGACTTTTTCAGCAAATGACGGCGCATAATGACCCCGATTTGTTGCCTAAAATGATGCTGCACACCTCCGATGCGGTGCGGTGTTGGGCAACTTATATGATTGGTAAAAATCCGAAACTGGGTATTGCCGAAATGCTCAAGAATATCCAACCTTTGGCGGCAGATACGCACTTTGGCGTGCGGGAAATTGCGTGGATGGCGGTGCGTCCGTTTATGGTGGAAAATCTGAACGAAAGTCTGACTATTCTCTCCACTTGGACAAGTTCCGAAAATGACAATATCAGACGATTTGCGAGCGAAGCCACTCGTCCACGGGGCGTTTGGTGCGCTCATATCGAAGTTTTGAAGGAAAATCCTGCTTTGGCACTCCCCGTTTTAGAGCCTTTGAAAGCCGATAAATCGAAATATGTGCAAGAAAGCGTGGGCAATTGGCTCAACGATGCGAGCAAAACGCAGCCCGATTTTGTGAGCGATATTTGTGAAAAATGGTCGAAAAACAGCCCGACAAAAGAAACGAATTACATCATCAATAAAGCCATGCGGACGATAGAAAAATAGAAAGCACCCCTCAGTATTTTGACTATCTTTACCTTTTATTTATCAAAAAAAAGACAATGAAAAAACGTATTTTAATCATCGTAACAAACGTCAATTCGTACCAAAAAAAGGTCCTCAAAACGGGTTTGTGGTTGGGCGAATTGACGCATTTTTTAGACATCGTTAACGCTCATAATTACGTAACTGAAATCGTTAGCATTTCGGGCGGTGCAGTGCCAATTGACCCCGAAAGTTTGGCATTTTTTGTAACTGATAAAAGCATTAAAACACATTTTAATGATGCCGATTTTATGCAGAAATTGCAAAAAACAAAAGCCATAAAAGACGTTAATTATCGTGATTATGATGCCATTTATTTGACGGGTGGACATGGTACGATGTACGATTTTGTCAATAATCCGACGTTGAGTAATTTGATTAAAGATTTTTATGAAAGCAACAAAATTGTCGCTGCTGTTTGTCATGGTGTTTGTGGTTTACTGGATATAAAATTGGCGAATGGTGATTATTTAATTCAGCATAAAAACACTACGGGTTATTCTTGGTTTGAAGAAACCTTGGCGATGCGCAAAAATGCCGTGCCTTTTAATTTGGAAAAAGAAATGAAAAACCAAGGCGCACTATACAGTAAAGCCTTCATTCCACTCACTTCTCATGTTGTCGTTGAGGGCAATTTAATTACGGGTCAAAATCCGTTTAGCACCAAAGCCGTTGCGGAAGCAGTGGTTGAGAAAATGAAATAGAAAAAGGAGTACCTATGCCTCCTTACATATTAGCATAACGTTCAAAAAATAGGCCCTCAGTATGTGGCTGTTTGTTGCTAAAGAATTACGTTTTTTCGGGTCTATCATAAAACTTATGGCTATTCAATTGGGGTAAATTCGTTTAAAATGTAAAAAAAGGCCCCCTCAGTATTTTTTATAAAAAACAAGAAAAATGTGTCACTATGCTTTTTTATAAAGACAAAGAAACCTACGCTTGTTTCAAGTGCCAAGTCGGTTTTAAAAGAAGCAATAAGTATCACTATCATAAAAGGAACTTTATTTAAAATGACAGAAAAAAACGTTTTTAAACTCTGGCAATCTATGGACGACCACAATCAAACCCAAGTATATGGCGGTTTGAACGAAGCCATTGATTGGAGTATTTTTTATAACATTATTGATGGAACAAAACCTCTATATGAATATGAACCGCTGCAACTGAAACTTAAAACCAATAAAATTCTAAAAAAAGATTTTATACAAGCTCCAGCAAGTATTTATTTCATAAGTGAAAAGTTTAAGCATTATTTTGATGTAGAAGTCTTTGAAAATACACTTCTCTTGCCAGCAACCATCAATGATGTGCCTTATTTTGCATGGGTTTTTCTTTCGAGCAATGATTGTTTAAACCGAGAAGATAGTCAGTTAGAGGATTTTAAATACGATGAAAATATGGATCGAATTCCGTGTAATTTTGTTTTTGACCAAAGCAAAATCAAAGACAATCGATTTTTTAAATTGCTAAATGAAGCTTCCGATGTACTTTATTGTGATGAAATTCTGGGTAGAAAAATATTAGCAAGTGATTTGAAAATCATGGCTCAACCTTTAGTCTATGAAGAAAAAGATTTGAGAAAAAGATTGACCTATCACCATCCACCAATTGTTGGGATTAAATTTGAAGAGCCTGAAAATTGGCATTTAGAATGCAAACAACTCGACAAAATAAAGCAAGGGAAAAAACTAACCGAAAAGGATTGGGAGATAACATTTAAAGGCAATGAGCAGGATTTTTGCCTACTTTCAATGTATCGGCATCAACTGTTAATCTCTACAAATTGTCTGCAAAAAGCAGAAATCCATATTGGTCTAACCAAACTTTCTGCAGAAGAATTATTTAATCATAGAAGTGCTATAAATCCCATCGTTTTCAAGCATGATGATTTAGAACTTGAAGGCAGAATGAATGAATATGAATGGGAAAAGACCTTTGTGGGACCATATAAAGATGGATTGAATTGGTACATACTTATTATAAATAGGACACACTATCAATCTGATGAATTGTATAAAGAGGAAGCCTTAGACATTCTAAAAAATATTGAGTTCATAGATTTGATGTGAGAGCATTTTAAAAAAGAAAAGAAAAAATAAATATGAGTACCTACACTACTTTATACCTAAACATCACGTTCAAGAAAGAAACCCCTACTTACCTTACTGATTTTTTTAGTACAGGCAAAAAAGATGTGCGTTTACCCGATTTTTTGAATAATTTTGACTTTAATTTCAACAATAAAGTCAACTTGTGCGTTCCTGACATGATGCTTTGTCAATATGATTTTAAGACATTTAATGAAGAAACGGGGAAAAACTACCGCCACTATTTGATGATTTTAATGGAATTTAACGACGATGCGTGGTCGGATATTTACGCTCTTATCACGACATTAGCCGCTTATTCGGAAGACAACTCTATGGCTGGTTATCTGAAAAACGAAATGGGAACAGTGGATTTATTGGCGTTTGAAAGCGGTTTTTGCTATTGGTCGCAAGATTTAAAAGTACCCATAAATCGAGAGGAAAAAATGTGTAAAATCAATGTTTTTGAATTGGAAGCCTTGGGTCAAAAAATCAAATACAGCGAAGGGACAGAAGCCGAAATCAATGAATTAATGGAGTTTTTTGATAAAAATGTACCTTATCCAAACGGGTCAAATTTGTTTTTTTATCCTGAAAATTACAAGCACGGCAAAACGGATATTTCAAAATATGATCCTTCTGTATCAGAGGTCGTAAAGCGATGTTGGGACTATAAATCAACGGAATTGTAAAACGAATTTTCCTGCAATCAATCTTGAAAATTTTAAAATAGAAAATGATTAATAATGGATAAAAAAGCAAAAGATATAATTTTAAAAACCTATTGGACATCAGCGGGTTGGATAGCAGAAGAAAACCGTAAAATAGACGATGCAGACTTTGTATATTTAAAAGAAAAAGGTTTAATATTTGAGCCTATGACAATTACTAAATCTGAAATCCTTAATCGCCTTCAAGAAATTGTTGAGAATGTATCTTTGAAAAAAATAACAGATGCTTTCCTTTGCAGCATGACAAATAATCGCCTTGATTGGCGGTCGGCACTTGGTAGCTACACAAATGCCAAACGACTTTTGGCTGAAAGTAACTTTGACGATTATTACTATGGTAGAGGCGTAAATATTGACCTCAATATGATGAATTTTGAAAGAATTAAATGGGGTGGTATAAGTCATAACAACGGAACGTATAATTGGCTTGACTTAACACTATTGAACGCTGAAAACGTAACTAAACCAACTGAAAAAGACATCAAAATATTTCAATTGGTATTAAACCAAATAGAGCATTCAGAAATCAACGAGCGGATAGATACACTTCGTGACAGACTGGGCAGCGTACTAAAAAGTACGATAGAAGAAAGACACTTTTTTACGGATATTTTAGGTAGTGCAGAAATACTTAAACCATTTGTTTACGACCGAAAAGAGCCAGAAAAACATCTTTGGACTTTTGTAGGAAATTGGCGTGGCGAAGACAAATACAATAAAGAAAACGTGAAAAAATACTTTGGAGAGTATGGTATAAAATAAAATGTTTAATTATTTATGCCAAAATTGCGGTGCATAAATCCGTATTAAAAGCTGAAATAAGTACTATTCTTCAAGGAATTTCATTTTTAAAAACTGAGCGCAGTTATATGGTTATTTCAACTAATAATAAGTACAAAATTTCCTTCGGAGCAATGCAGGAGCAAGCCATGGGCGGTGCTTATTATTGCCCAATTTTTCTCGAAAATATTGAAAATAATGAAGGTGTTTCAAAAATGCTTTTGCACGAACGCAGCACGGGAAATACAGTTTGGAAAGGCAACAATGCCGTGTTTTTTCCAATTTGGGTCAATACTAACAAAGGTTTGATGCAACAATTGGCGTTTTATGACCTCAAAAAAAACCGTATTTCTATTTTTGAAACGTTGTATAATTTTGTAGAAATTAAAACCATAAAAGGTGATTTGATGTCGGCAATTGACAGTCCGCATTGGCAACCAAAAGACATTGTGATTGATATTAAAACCGAAAAAGTGCAGAAAACGATGTCGTGGACGCAAATTGACAGCGATATTGCTGCCATAAAAAACCGTTTATTGAACGCTACGGGCGGCAATTGGTACTATTTCCAAGAAGGACGTGACCACGAAAGCGGCAGCAGTTTTATCATGACAAATGTAGAAAATCGGGGAGATTGGAAAAATCTAAACCGTGGCGAAGACTTTTATATCAATGGCGCAACACACGCTGACAACGAATTTATCGCTCATGCACGACAAGATATTCCGATGCTTTTGGCTGAAATTGAGCGTTTGAAAGCATTAATAAAATAAAAAAGTAACTTGATATTTTCACCAAAAATCATCAAATTCAAACGGCGCACAGACATCCTCTGTATCAAGCGTTTCAACGGCTTCTTGCACACAAGATAAACGAATTGCTCGAAGAAATGTGAGCGTATAATCGGGCTGTATCGGGCGCACTTCAAGGGTCAATAAAACCCTTAAATCTTTTTGAATTTTTGAGGTAAATAGGGGCTTATCAAATCCAATTTTGTCTATTTTTTCAAGATGCGACACATTATTATCTGATTTTAGCATCTCAACTAAACTTCGGGTTTGTTTGAACGTAAAATTACTTGCTGCAAATGTTAGAAGATTTACATCGTTTTGAAAATGTGTGCTTCTAAAAATTTGGATTGTTTTGTTCATCGTTTATTATTTTTAAAAAATATTTCACTCTATGAAAACGAAAATATGCGCCTTATGTTCAATTGAGGCATCAGTTATGTACCGTATTCAAGTAGAAAAAGGGAAACTTTGGCTATTTGTGTGCAAAAACTGTTGCGTCAAATCGCAACCTTTGGAAAATTACAAGTATGGCGGTACTTGGAAAGGTTAAAAGAAATTATAAAAAAATGGCAGGACCAACATTACAACTTCGGGCAAAATCGTTTGGTAAATCTGAGCAACAAAAAATAAAAACCTTGCTCAATAGAATGGCTCATTTAGAGGTAAATGAAGCCGATAAATTTGAATTTCATTTCAAAAAAGGTAAAACTTTGGGTTTGTTTCTCAAAGAAGCCTCGTGCTTATTTTTAATGGAATTCTCAACGAAAAAAGAGGCATTAGATGCCTTACAACAGCAAGATTTTGATGCTAAAATTAAAGACAAACCCGAAGGATTTATCCATATTTCAGCCATGTGCAACGGTGCAACTGACCATCAATTATTAGCCAATTTTGCATTGGAAATCAACAAAATTGTGGGCGGTTTTATTGATTTGAATGGCGCGATTATTCCATCTTTACAAAAAGATAAAAACGGTAATTTTGTTC
Organism: Chitinophagales bacterium; assembly: GCA_031374645.1. GTDB lineage: Bacteria > Bacteroidota > Bacteroidia > Chitinophagales > Saprospiraceae > CANHEE01. Next base: position 12,969 of record JANMGN010000257.1, read on the forward strand.
ATCAAACGCATGGAGATTACGCAAATTTTGTTTTGTCAATTGCAGGACAAATTCACGAAATTAGATACAAAATTGATGATAATCGAAGTTCTTATTACCATATTTGCGATGGGAGTTGGCTACACAATTGGCGTTTACATACTGAATTTAAACTTATAAAATAATGTCAATATGCAACACATTTTTGAGAAAATAATGCAAACGCATCTTCGCCCTTTTTTCCAAGCAAATGGCTTTGAAACAAAGGACATCAACTCCGAAACCAATAAAACATTGGGCGTAACGAGCTACTATTTTTATAAGATTGAAGGCGACCTCAATCGGAATTTTTATTTTGAAAGCAACCATGAAAACACAGCTGAAAAATATGAATTCAAACTTGATTTTGGTGTGTATTCGTGGTTGTTTAATCAAGTAATTGGTTTTCCGCTGAATGATGCGCCGAATGGCACGAGTAACACTTTCAGTCTAACTGCCGAGGCGATGTCTGCCGACAAATCTTATTGGCAAACGATAACGCCCGATACGGATATTGACGCTTTTGCAAAGGCACTTTTAGGTATTTTACAAGGCACTTTGGACGCTCATAAAGCGATAAATAACTTAGATGATTTGATTAGTTATTACTTCAATCAAATAGATTTTGTGTGCAATTATGACTACATGATACGCTATCTGAAAATTGCCGAAAAAACCGAAATTTTAGATAAATACGTTGCGAAATTACGAGCGAAAAATCCTGACGGCAGCGAGCAGTCCGAATGGTTTTTGAAACATATTGACGAATTGTTGGACACGACGGTTTTGAAGCAGAAAGTCGCTAATAATTTCACAAAAGGCATGAAAGTGCCAAAATCGTGGGAAAAAGTCTTGGATTGGGCAGCTAAAAATCCGCATACCGTCATGGGCGGACATTTTGAAATCTGTGACAACAGCAATAATCTGTTGCAGCACGTAGTAGATATGAATGGAAATGCGGCAAAAAAATTAGCGATTTTGGGTACAAATAGCGCAGATGAGGTATTCTGTTTGTGGCAAAAAGACAAAAAAACGATGCCCATTGTGTTTCTCGGCGAAGCAGGCAGCGCAAAGGTAATTGCGGAAAGCATTGATGATTTTATTCAACTCTTAGCCATTGGTTATTACGAAATTGAAGGCGCAGATTACGATACTGCACCCGTTTTTCCCGAAGGTGCAGAACATTGGGCAAACCCAAAATTTCAAGCATTTTATACCAAAATCTTTAAAAAAGAAATACCAAAAATGGGTGCTGATATTGTGGCTCGCAACACGACAACGAACACCGATTTTTTCGCTTGGATGTGCGAAAATGATGCGCTTTGGGCGGAATGGAATAGTTGATTTTTCGTGTAAATACGCTACAATTTAAAACCTATAAAAGTAATTTATGAAAAAATTAATCATACCCAAAACTGCAAGAATATCTTGGAATACCATTGAAGATTTGGAGATGGAGCGAGACGACCAAGAGAGCATTTTTTTAGCCACTTTTGATGATGTGCCGACCAATAATCGGGCTAAATATCAGATTGATTATTCCTATTATAATAGAGGAAAATACGAAACTGCGCCCAAATTTATGCTGCACGTTTATACTTGCGGTGTGGGCTATGAAAATTATTCAGATACTATCAATCATTTTGACGAATATTACGACAATATGCTTGATGCTGTTGATGATATTAACCATTGGTTGGCGTTTTTTAAGCATCATAAAATGATAAATCCACTTCATGAAGACCTTCAAATCATAAAAAATTTGGTGTACGACAAACTCAATTTAGAGTTTGAAAACTTAATATTACACTCGGAAGGCGAGGAATATGGCGCTTGTCGTTTTGACATCAATAGGCAAAAAATTGAGCATCGAGTGTCTAAAATTACGCCTACAAAAGCGGGGCAATTTGTAACGATTTGGATGCGCAATGCGCAAGGCATCACTGCGCCTTTTGATGTTTTCGATGATATTGATTTTATTATTATTACTTCAAAAAAGGAAGGTAATTTGGGACAATTCATTTTTCCAAAAACTGTTTTGATAGAAAAAGGTATCATTTCCACAAACGAAAAAGAAGGGAAAAGAGGCATCAGGGTATATCCACCGTGGGACGAAGTGAGTAATAAACAAGCCGAAAAAACGCAAAATTGGCAATTGAATTACTTTTTCACACCTGAAAATTTTCTAAATAATTGTAAATATTTTTTATAAATGCTTAATAACCAAGAACTTAAAAAGGCGCAAACCTTTAAATCACTCAAAGCGGCATCGATAATGCCCGACAGTGTTTTTAAATTTACCTTGCGGGGAACGACTACCGCAATTGCTACCGTTCCGCCCGAAATCAAGGCGTTCAAAAACCTACAATACCTGAATTTGAGCCAATGCCCGATACGGGTTTTGCCTGATTGGATTGGCGAATTAACAAACTTGCAAACACTCATTTTGTCCGGAATGAGCATTGGTGCTTTGCCCGCTTCTTTGGCGCAATTGCAAAATTTAGAAACTCTTGATATTGGTTTTAATTCGGATTTAAACCAAGGTTTTGAGGTCATTTTCAAACTCCAAAATTTGAAAAATTTGAAAATAGATTGCCAAAATTTCAATTTGACAGCAGACCTCAAAAATCTATCAAAATTAGAAATTTTGCAGTTAGACGATTTACAAAATTTGGATACATTGGCTTATGCCTATGACCTTACGAACCTAAAATCATTGGAAATTGTGAGTGGCTTGAACGCTCCTTTGCCACTCGGCATCTCAAAATTAAAGCAGTTGGAAAGTTTCACTGTCTGCGTCTTGCCTTTGTATGAATTGCCCGCAGATTTTACGGCTTTGCCGAAATTAAAAACTTTTGCTTACATTGGTTTATACACCTATATTTTAATAAATGATACGAGCATGGCACTAAAAGTAAATGTCAATTGGGCGCAAATTTTTGAAGTTTTATCCAAGATAAAAACGCTGCAAAACGTTGATTTACAGGAAAATAAGCAACAATCGTATCACGAAGACTTGGGGCTTTTGACACAAATTAAAAAACTAAACCTCAATGATATGGTCAGAAACGCTACGATTGACCCATATCCAAAATCATTTTCAAACCTAACAAATTTGAAAGAATTAACCATTTCGGATAGGGATTTGGAATGGGAAATGGTCAAAAAACTGCCTACGATTTTGCCAAATTTGAAAGTGGTTGTAAAGTAAAAAACGCCCCTTTTTGTCGCTTTTGGCGGCAAAAAGGGGCGAGATGCTGATTATAAATTAGCGTTTTAGATAGACTTAAGCCTGTTTAACTTTCGCAATACTAAAATTAAATGCACCACTTTGCGTAGCACCATAGATGCGTAACCAAATAGGCAATACGCTTTCTGTACCACGAGCCGTTGTAATGTCGCCAAGGTCTAAAACTTCGCTATCTCTCCAACCGAAACTATTCAAAATACCTTTTACCGTTGCTTTTGCGTCGGCATTGTTGCCACTCAAAAATACGCTGTGGTCTTCTTCAATCATGCGTGGATTGACCATCAAACCTGACCACATCGTGTTTAATGTCTTGATAACGTGCGTGTTAGGGAAAGCATTTTGTAAAACTTCGCCCAAAGAATTGTCGTTGCTGACAAACAAAGTTGGTGGAAAACCTTTGCTAAAATCCAATGGATTTGAAATGTCCAAAATGATTTTACCATCAATATTACCTGCGGCTTCCAAAGCGGCTTGTGAACCCTCTCCTTTTGTTGCCAAAACGATGATTTCCGCACCAAGGGCAGCCTCAGCATAAGTTTTTAAAGCGATTGATGGATTGGTTTTTACGAACTCCGCTAATGTTGGTGTGCCGTAAAAATCTTTTGCTTCACGAGCCAAACTTGTTTCCACATTGCGTGTTCCCATTGATACGCTGTGAGATAAACCTACCAAACGAGTAGCCAATGCTTGACCTACTGAACCTGTTCCAAATACTGCAATTGTCATAATAATAAAATTTTTATTTGTTTTTTAAATAAATTAACTGTAATTTTGTGTGCTACTGTAAAAAGTAAAGCAAAGATAATATAAATAGCTAACAAAAGTCAATAGGCTGTTATTATTGACAGTAAGTATCATAATTGACTTAATTGTTGATAATCAATGTGTTAGCTTAAAAAATATTTTTGAAAAAAATGAAAAAAAATTATAACATCTCGTTCTTCTTCTACTTTTAGAAGTTGCGGGTTTAAAATCTACCAAAAATGTTTATCAACAACGAAGAAAAAATAATCTTATTAAATGGCGAAATCCATCATTGTGCGCTTGATGTCACAATGCATTACATAGGTGGTAAGTGGAAAACAGTGGTATTGTGGTATTTGAAAAAAGAGAAAAAACGGTTTAGTGAATTAAAAAAACTGATACCCGATATTACCGAAAAAATGCTCAGTCTGCAACTCAAAGCCTTAGAAGAACATGGCATCGTGAAACGCACGATGTATCCCGAAATTCCACCTCGTGTGGAATACGAATTGACCGAATTTGGTCAAACCATGATCCCAATGTTGGAAGCGATTGCCCTTTGGGGACGAGATTTGAGTAGCAAAGAAGGGCAGTTAGTGTCAAAAGAAGCAGCTTTGGCTTTGGTGGAAGGAGCGAAAAATTAAAAATTTAGTATTAAAAATGAACAGAAATATAAGTATTTTAGCGTTTTAAAGTTTAAAACAATAAAAATCTAAAAAATGTACCAAGAAGAAAATCTAAAAGAAAAAATCAAAAGTACTTGCAAAGGCAAAAACAAAATGCCGAGTGCTTTGACTAAATTAATAAAATTTGAAGCATCGCAAGAAGCTCCTTTGCAAGGTTATTTTGAATTGCATTGGTTCGACGATGAAGTGTTGTCAAGATTTATAACTGATGCAAAAATGCGAGAACGCTTTGCGGTATTTGGCAAATCTGCCGATGGCTATCCTTACGCTCTTTGGCTTGACGACGACAATGTGCAACGGGTTATCAAAATTCATTCGGGCGATTATGCTACTTATTTGGCTGATAATTTCGTGGATTTTTTACTTTTGCTTTCCATGGGGCATTTTGAAGAAGAAGGCGAAAAAAATCCAAATTTTCAACCTTGGATTACTAAAAATTTGGGCATTGCAATACCCGAAACGGACACCGATTTGTTGAAAAATAAAGCCGCAAACAATGAGAAATTCATGGCTTGGATGCACGAGCATTGTGAAGGGTTCTGAAATTAATTTTATAAAAACTAAAAAATGGCATCAAAATCAAGTATTTCACTCAACATTATATTGCGAAAAGATACGCCGCAATACATCATTGATTTTTTTCAAAAAGGTATCAAAAATGACGAAATTCCAAGTGTTTTATATACGCATGGCTTTGAATTTGACAATAAACCACGATTTTCAAATGGCACAAACCTGTTTTTTGAGGAGCAAAATGGACGTTATTTTCTAAATATTTACCACCGTTTTGATTTTGAAACGGAAGCTGCGGAAGGCTTTTGGTTGGTGGGCGGTTTGGCGCAATTTGCAGAAGATAGTTCGATGGCAGGTTACGTGACGCACGCTGACGGGCTTACACAAATTTTTGGTTTTCGAGATAAAATGTGTTTTTGGAAAAATGATTTACACATTAATTTTAAATCTGCAAAGTATAAAAATCCCGACTTGAAAATTCGTGAAATGATGGCAGCTGAAACGCCCTTTTTGGAGGAAATGTTGTTTCAAGCCATTTTTACGCCCAAAGGCAAAACGCCACCCGAAAAGTCCATCATTTTTGAGCCATTTTTGCACCATTACATCGAAGATTTTGGTAAAAAAAATGATGTTGCTTTGATTGCTGAAATGGAGAATAAACTCATTGGCGCAATTTGGTTACGCCTTTTTGCAGAAGATAAAAAAGGCTATGGTTTTGTAGATAACCACACGCCCGAATTGAGCATGGCGGTAGATTTTTTACACAGAAACGGCGGTATTGGTGCTATTTTATTGAAGGAAATGTTGGAAAAGTCAAAGAATTTGGGCTATAAACAAGTTTCTTTGAGTGTAGATAAACGCAATTTTGCCTATCAACTTTATTTGAAATTTGGTTTTGAAGTGCATAAAATTGACAGTCATACGGTAACGATGCTTAACGTTTTATAAAAAAATGAGAAATCAGAAAATCAACTCATTTTCAAAAAAACATTTAAAAAAATAATCAAATGCAAGAAATTAAGTCAATCAACATTATGGAAAAATTTTCATTGTTTGAAAAACAATGGACACCGCATATCATTGGAGAGTTAAATGGGCAACACGTCAAACTTTGTAAACTCAAAGACGATTTCGTATGGCACAGCCACGAAAACGAAGATGAATTGTTTATGGTTTTCAGAGGTACACTTTTGATGGATTTTAGAGATGGCAGAACCATTGAGGTCAAGGAAGGCGAAATTCTGATTGTCCCAAAAGGCGTTGAACACCGTCCACATACCAACGGAGAAATCGTTTTTAATTTGCTTTTTGAACCCAAAGAAACCCTGCACACAGGCGACGTGGAGCATGAAAAGACCGTTAAACAATTGGATTGGATTTAGAATAAAGTGCATCAATATCTCGCCCCTTTTGTCGCTCAACGCAACAAAAAGGGGCTTTTTTATGCCTGAAAAAAAGAACGAAAACACCGTTTTGTATGAAAAGCAATAGGGTTTTGTATAAATGACACTTGACATTATTTTTCTTTACGCTACTTTTGTGGTATTATTTATTTTAAAAAATAGAGGAATAATGAAAAATCTGATTACGGTCATCTTGATAATGTACTTTATACTGAATAGTTTGGCTTCAATGGCTCAATTGAAAATACCTGCACTTAGCCCTGCGGCAAAGGTCGAGCAACAAATAGGCTTGGCAAAAGCCAATATCACTTATAGCCGACCTTCATTGAAAGCGCGGAAACTCTTGGGGCAAAATGACATTCCTTACGGCAAAGTTTGGCGCATGGGCGCAAATGATGTGACGACTTTAGAGTTGAGCGACGCAATGCTCATCGAAGGTAAGGTTTTAGCCAAAGGAAAATACGCTTTTGTTGCCATTCCCGATGCTTCGGAATGGACGATTGTCATCAATTCCGATCCCAAACAATGGGGTGTTTATAGCTATAAAGAAAGTAAAGATGTGATGCGTTTCAAGGTAAAAGCGGAAGCATTGTCGCCAAGCGTCGAAACGCTTGGTTTCACTTTTGAAGACATTCAGCCAACCAGTGCCAATATCGTTTTTAGATGGGAAAATGTGCAGTTTAAAGTGGCTTTGATGCACGATTGCGATGCTGAAGTGATGGCAGAAATCAAGAAAAAGATGTCTATTCCTGTTGTGAATATGTTATCCATGACGGAAGCTGCTGAATATTACTTGATGATGAACCGTGATTTAGAACAAGCTTTGTCGTGGTCAGAACAAGTTTTGTCGAGAACAAAATCGCCATTCCGTTTTAATTTAAAAGCTCAAATTGCTCAAAAAATGGGCAAGTGCGATGTCGCTGTTGAAGCTGCAAAGTCAGCCATTGAATACGCTAAAAAGAATGACGATGCCGCGGCAATAGCCTTGGCAGAAGGCATTATTAAAAATTGTGAGGGCAAGAAATAAGAAATATAAATTAATTAAATATGAAAAATTTAAACCAAAATTTCAATATATTTTTATTTCTTATTTTTTTAGCAATGCCAATGCTTTCTACTGCACAAGCTTGGACAAAAAGTAAAAAATCAGGTTTTTACAAGCTCGATTATTCTAATAATCCAGCAGAGCAAGTCTTTGATAATAAAGGCAAACTTGTGCCTATTAGGACATTGGGCAACAATGTCACGAGTTTTTATGGCGAATATGGTGTTTCTGACAAATTAACATTGGTTGCTTATATGCCTTTTTTAGTTCGCAATTCGTTAGCTGCAACAATTACTCAACCTGCGATTTCGGTCAATGGTTTTGGCGATACCGATTTAGGAGTTCGTTACCAATTGTACAATAAAAATGGAATTTCTGCCAGTGGCAACCTTTTGTTGGGCTTGCCTACGGGCAAAGGAACACAAGCCGATGGTTTGATTATGGGCGATGGCGAGTTCAATCAACTCGTCAAAATTGCTATCGGAACGGGCAAAAAGCGGTGGTGGACACAAGGAGCAGTAGGCTTTAACAACCGAACAAATGCGTTTTCTGACGAATTTCGATACGATTTAGAATTTGGCTACAAGTTTTTTAATGATCGATTATTGACGATATTAAAAATCAATGGTGTTGAAAGTCTTAATAATGGTACAGTAAAAGAAACAACAACGGGTTTGTTTTCTAATAATGTTGAGTACATTGGTGTAGGTCCAGAGTTTTTGTATTATGCTAATAAAAAGAAAAATATTGGCGTGTCGCTGCGTCTTGCCAATGGTTTTAAAGCCCGAAATGTGCAGGCGGCTCTTACAACGCAATTAGGTATAATTGCAGCGTTTTAGGTCGTGAAATATATAGACAAAATAATTTGTGATAAAATCACATATATAATTAATTCTTTTTATTAAAAAAATCAATTTAATTTTATGAAAAAATTATTGTTTTTAATTTTCATCTCACTCTCCATATTTTTCGCTTGTAAAAAGCAAGAAGTGGCAATAGATACTTCATCAAAGTCGGAAGTATTAAAAATAATTGAGGCTGAAAAAGGGCTTCAAAATCTAAATTCAGTATCGTTTTGCGTTGTTAAGGAAGACAGTTTATTGTGGGTCGGTGCTAGTGGATACGCCGACAAAGCTGCCAATAAACCTGCGACTATAGATACCAGATACTTGATAGCGAGTATTTCAAAATCTATAACGGCAGTTGCGGCATTAATGTTAACAGACAAAAATATTTTAGATTTAGATGCGGATATTAATAAATACTTACCCTTTCAGGTAAGAAATCCAAATTATGCCAATACGCCGATTACAGCCCGAATGTTATTAAATCA
>JANMGN010000305.1:0-4082 GCA_031374645.1 Chitinophagales bacterium
GTCAATCAAATTAAAAAATGCTTGATTAACTTGACCTGCATGACATTTTACGAGGGGCAGTTTTTCGTAGAATTTGTCTATTTTGATATTTGATTTTAGCTTACTGTCAAATTCTTTTGAGAACTGTTTGTAAGCGTTCAAATACATAATTTGTTTGGCATTTTTTCCAGTACAACTTAGCGTACGATTGTGTTCTGTGCCGCTGTATTGTATATCTATGCTGTCGCCTGGCGCAAGCCATAAGGTTACAGAATCTCTACCATATATTAGGTCTGCAACAATTGGTTCGTTTATAAAAATGTATTTTCTATAACTTTTGTTGTCTTGCATTTCTACTTTTTCCAGACGCTCAGAAAGACTAATGTAGTCGGGCAGACTTATCAAACGCAGGTCGTTTTCTTCCAAAGTCGCAAAAACGCCTGTAATCAGCGTTTTCGTTAGTGGATATTTTGCAGCAGGAGCTACGCTGAAAGCGGGTTGCTCGATTTCAGTTGCTTTGGGTTCAGCAGGTTTTCCAGTTGCTGCCACATCAGTAGGAGTTGTTGGGGCGGTACTTGGCAAAGAAGTATTGATTCTACGGTTCGGTGCGCCTGCTTTTTCATCAAGACGAAAACGGAGTGGCGTTGTATTTATCGTTACGGTTTTAGTCGCTGTTATTTCTTCATTAAAATTAGGAATTGCATTAGCATCTACATTTTGACGTATCGTATTGAAGATATTGACTGTCTCGTTTCGTAGGTTTACATCTGTATTTTGTGCTAAAAAAGCATCATATTCTGGACGAACCTTTTCAGATTTTTCAAAATAAAGCCTTTGATAAATATCTTTCGCCACGGCATAATAAAGCGTTTTTCTTATCAAATAATAGTCAATATTATTTAAAACGCTTGTAGAGGCTGTTGCGATTCTACTTTTAATTACTGTTTCTTTTATGTCTTTTTGTTCGAGCGTGACAGCTGTGGCAATTATCCAGCCTATTTTACCATTTTTAGTTTTTACTTTATAAAAAATATCTTTGTAAGACTGCGTTGAATCTACAAAATATTCGTACTTTTCTTCTGTTTTTTGGCTCATGTAAATGAGTTCGTCTTTGTCAAAAACTTGTTCAGCTACGCCATATTCATAAGGTTCATTGAGTACATTTACAGAATACCATTTTACCTTTGCAACTGTGCCTTGTCTGCTTACGTTTTGTTTTGTTTCCTCAATTGTAAGCGGTGCTTTATTAAAATTATTTTCAGGAAGCAGGGAGATTCCGAAGGTTTTTATCCAGCCTTCTCTTCCGTCATTGGTTTTTATTTTCAAACGATATGCAGTGGAAAGGCTGTATGTTCCACCTCCAAAAGACATTTTATCCGTTACTAAAAGTACCTCATCTTGTAGTGCTGTACCCAACATTTTACCTCCATTGGGCGATTCTGTAATGTCTATGTAGTCGGTGCTTACTTTTACCCAAATTGTGTTTGATGAAAGGCCAAAAGGACTTGTAGGGTTTTCTTTTCTGTAAAAAAGATAGGAATCTAAAAATTTGCGGTATAGACTATTCATCAGTATCGCATCGTTATTGACTACGACCTGGTTTAGGAAATTGTAGTAATACATCGAGATTTCAATGGGTTGCCCCAAACCTGTTTCACGCTCTTTTTTGTATCTTAATAAGTGATATGCTTTCCAATATTCGATGTCGGCGATAGCGTATTGCTTGAAAATAGGGGAGAACGAGGCACGTAAAAGTGGATCAAATTCTGTCCAGAAATTTGAACGTTTGATGTATTGTGCTTGAATCCAGTCTTTGTATTCTGGCGAATCGAGTTCGTTGATTTTATTATTTACGACCCTTTCGTTGCTCATTTTTGTAGCTTCCCAATAGCGACGTAGGTAAGTGTTCTGTTCTGCGCCTTTGCCTTGGAAGCTGAGTGATTCGGGAAATTTGACACCATCAAAACTTAATTGTATGTCATCGCCAGGTTCGAGGAAAATATCAAACCTACGCTCATTGTACCAAAGCCCTACGACGATAGGCTCTGAAATATTCCAAGATTTAGAAAATTCGTTGGTATTTCCATTATATAAGGAATAAGAAATTTTATCCTCTTTGTCTTCTATTAAATTTTTTATCCAAGTGAACTGAACACTTTTATCTATTGGATTATTGACACGACAAGTCAGCCGTGCAACTTGGGTAGTTTGCGCAGTAATTTTTACAAAAAACAAACAAAATAATAATAAATGACTTGATATTTTTAGTTTTCTCTTCATGTTTACATTTACTATAAAAAAACAAAAGTCCAAAAAAGACATAAGTAGTTTGGCTAAAATAATTCCCACTTTTTCTTGGTTTAGTTTTTAAATAATATAAACAACTTCCTGATAATCAGTTGTTTATATTGTTTTTAAAAAATGCCAACGGGTAATTATTATTTCTATATGCTTACTTACTTCTCTTGCTAAAAACGTGCCTTTTTTACATTTAAAACATAACCGGCTGCAAGATATGATAATTTTCGCTAATTTTTATAGTTTAGTGACGATGTAATTTTAAGTAATAGAATTTATTAGTAAGTTACAGGGACAGTAAATACCCAAATAACGCTTGTTTGAGTGGGCTTATTCTACAAAAATACTAAAATAATGTTTTGTTATTTTTGTAAATTATTAAAAACTACTTTTAATTTTTTGACTACATCTAACCATGCGTCGTCTGTATTTTCCCATTTCGAGATTGGTTTAGCGTTTTTAGGCACAGCTTGAAATTTCGCAAAAGGCATTTCTCCAAAATCACAAGGGCGAATAATAATCGGCACAACGATACATTCGCCTTTTTTGTGGCGTTCCATGGTTGCGCTCAATTCTTTTTCCATACAGAAATCAGAGTTTATAAACGAGCTACTGACCAAAAGTAATACGACTTTTGCTTGGCGCAAATTTTCAAAAATCGCTTCATTCCATTCTTCTCCAGCGATAATATCACGGTCTTGCCAAGGTGCAATCAAGCCATTTCTACGAAGTGACGAAAGCTGCTCGATGAGCGCATCTTTGAAATCTTCGTCTTTGTGGGCGTATGAAATAAAAATAGGAACTGGTGTTTTTTTTGTTTCCATTGTATTATTTTACAAGGAAAAAGACTAAAAAATCGTTGATTTTTTAGTCTTTTTCGGAAGAGTATATTTATTTTAATTTTTTTTCTTTTTATCCAATTCTGCTTGTAGCTGCTTCAATTGATTTTCTGCTTCTTTGATTTTTGCTTGAAAATCGCTTAATTTTGCTTGTTCTGTTTGTAATTTTGCAGGTATTTCTTGAAATTCTTTTTGCTGTTGCAACAAAGTATTGAGTTTGTTTTGTTCAAAATCAACTGTTTTTTTGATTTCAGTTATTTGAGTGCTTGAAACATCTCTTACTTTCTGAATTTCGATAGCAGATTGCTGTTTTGCATCGTAAATCGCAACAGATGCTTCTTTTTGAGCGTTTCCGATTTCTTCTAAACTCTTTTTGCGAGCCTCTTCATTTTCTTTGTTGTACTGCGTGACTTTGTCGCTATTTTCTTTTTGTATCTTAGTAATTTCGTCTATTGATTGTTGGCGACTTGTAGCGATTTCTTCTTTAGATTTCTTTTCTGCTTCTACTGCTATCGCAACGAGTGCTACTATTTTATCATCGCTATCTTTTTTGGCTTTCAGGATAGCCTCTGCGGCTGCTTGCTTCGTATTTTGAACTTCTTTTGCAGCCGCTTCTTTGGTTGCTACGACTTCTTTACTTGCTGTTTCGCGAGTTTGAGCGATTAGAGTTGCAGCTGTTTCTTTCTCTTTTGCAGTATTTTCACGAGCTGTTTTTATTTCATTGATTGCAGTTTCTTTGGCTTTATTTACTTCGGCAGCTGCGGTTTCTCTTGCGGTAGAAACTTCTTTTGCCAAACGTTCACGCTCCGTGGCAGCACTTTCACGTACCGTTTTGATAGCATTTGCTTCTTCAGTCTTTGTTTTTAAAACATTATCAGCAGCATTTTTCTTTGCTTCTGAAACTTGATTGCTCAGATTTTGCATTTCAACTGCTTGTGCTTCTTTTAGTTTTCCAAATTCTCGGAT
>JANMGN010000321.1:0-2104 GCA_031374645.1 Chitinophagales bacterium
TAGAAGTAAAACATTTTAGACCAATCACTTTTCAATGCCGTTTTCAAAACAACTCATCAATACGCTAAGGCATATTGACAAAAAAAAATTAAAATACCTGCAAGGTTTTATTCAGTGCAATGCTACTGATAAAATAGCCGTAGCTATTTTTGATTATTGGAATACTCAACTCAAAAATGACTATTCCAAATTGGATAACGAAACTGCATGGAAAGCTATATTTCCTAAAAAAGAATACCTCAAAGACAATTGGCGTACGTACTGTTCTATTTTAAATGCGCTTATTGAAGATTTTTTGGTTTATGAGCAACTCAAAAGTGACGAAATTTTGCAACAACAGCTTTTAGCAAAAGCCTTAGAAAAACAAAAAAAAGCGGATAAAATATACCAAGAATTAGAAAAAAAAATTGAAAAAAAATCATTAAGTGCTGAAAAATCATTGCATTTAGTCGCACTACACGAAGCTCTTTTTTACCAAAATACGTATCAGAAAATAGATAATAAAAATGACCCTATCGTTAATTTTTTTAAAAATTTAGATGATTTTTATCTGATTCAAAAGCTAAAGTTTGCTAACGCTACGCTTGCTCAAAGCTCTGTTTTTAAAGGCAAAGTGTCTATTTTTTTACTTGACGAAATTCTTAATTTTTGCGCACAAAACCATGATAATGAACTCGTTGTGATTTATACGCATCTCGTAAAACTTTATCAAAAAGACACCAAAGAACAGTTTGAGTTAGCTAAAAAATATTTTGATCAACACAAAGAAAAAATTGCAAAAGAAGAACAAAAAATCATATTTGGGCATCTGCAAAATTTTCTGACCCGAAAAAATAATCAAGGTCACGAATGGGTAACTATACCACTTTTCGACCTCAAAAAAGAAACAATAGAACTGACTGTTACAGAAATTACAGACACCAGTTTTATTAACATGGTTAGTGCTGGCTGTCTTGTGAAAGAGCTTGATTATTGTGAAACTTTTATACAAGAGAAGCAAAAATATTTATCGGGCGCAAATAAGGAAATCGTTATTTCTCTCGCAAATACAACCCTTCTTTTTCATCGTTTTATAGCAAAAGGCGACCGTGATAATTTAGAAAAAATTTTAGAGATAAACAGAAATATAGCTACTCTAAAAGGTGATTTGATCTATAATTTATCATTGAGATTGATTATTTCCAAAACATTTTTTGAATTATCCAAATTAGACAATACTTATATTGCGTCACTTCAAAACGAAATTCAGAAATTTAAACAATATATTATACAGAAAAAATTATCTTCCGAAAAAACAGAATTATATTTTAATTTTTGTACTTATCTCCAAAAAATAAGTGACAAATCCCATGACAGCGAGGCTCTTTCTACGCTCAAAACTGAAATTCAACAGCTTAATATGATAAACAAAAAATGGCTGTTAGAACAATGTTAAATGAACTCGTTAGCCTTTTCAAACTTATATATTTGACAAGCTAACGAGCCATTTTTACTTAAAAAAGACCTAAGTAGTTGGGCTAAAATAATCATAATTTTTTAAAAGGGAAGTCGTTGTAAAATAACAACGTAACTTCCTTTCAGTCAGTTACTTATGTTATTTTACAACGCCAAAAAAATTATCGATTATTTCTATACGCCTACTTATTTTGACGGTCTAATCCCTGTAAATGCTACTATCAAATCTTCTATTACGCCACGTTTTGGAGCATAAGCACAGGTTTGACTTTTCGAGTTCGTTGCAATACGATTCAAATTTTTCATTGTTATTCAATTTTAAAAATTAAAAAATTGCGACGGCTGACTGGAACTCAGCCGTTGCGTTTTTATTTATAAGGCAAATTTAAAGGCATTTATTTTTTGTTTCAGTAGTCAGAATTTGTCAGGAGTGAGTCCGAGTTAGTGGTTTATGCAAGGTACTTTCAGATGGATTTTCCTTGTCTTCTTTTTTTGTTGGACTAATCCCACAAGAAATCGTGAACATGGCAAAAGTGAATAGGAATAATACTAATTTTAACTTCATTTTTGTTTTTTTTTCTGCCCAATTTACCGACGGCTTGGGAATACTAGTGCGGAGTTAGTGGTATTTTAAATTCGGGGGGGGGGG
>JANMGN010000323.1:0-2940 GCA_031374645.1 Chitinophagales bacterium
CAAGATGGCCAATCGAAATGATTCCTATTGTCAATAAGATTATGCTTCAATGTTTTGAAGGCATCGTGGCTTTTTTCGATTGCAAAAAGCCCTTTCCATCCAGCGTTATGAAGCCCTAGTGAAAGCCCACCACAGCCAGCAAACAAGTCAATATATGTAGGTTGCTTTTCCATTATTTTACTTTCTTAAGTTTAATGTGTCCACATACTTTGTTTAGAATTTCGATTGGGGCAACATCAATTGCAAGTGCAATCAAAAACAATTCTTCTGCTTTAAGTTTGGTAGATTCATTTCTGCTCAACTCACTTAGTCGAGAAGTACTGATGCCAGTTTTTCTTGATACATCAGCCTTTTTGATTGACTTTTTTGACAAAAGCTCACCTAATACAGTCATCTTTTATTCGTCTTGTTTGTTTAGCAAAGATATGTAATTATTTAGAAAATCTATATAAAAATACCGATTATACAAAGTGCGGTGGCTAGAAGTGGCTCTTTTGGTTTTGCCGAAGGGTCGGCTTTGTGTGTCGGGGCAAAACCAAATGTACCACTTGTGCGGCTGGGTAAAATTGTTTTTAAAAAAGTGCGGTGGGTAAAAAAATAAAAAACATTGGGTCGGATTGAGTGTCGGTTTACTCGCTGTCCCGTTTGAATATGTTCGATATGTTGGTCACTTGTCAAAATGGTTTGTCTTTGTTTTTATGTTTAAATTTTGGTCGGTTAGTCGTCTTGTGAACGGTCGTCCTACCATTGGCTATAACGGTTTCGGGCTTGGCGAAGGTGGCGATTTTCACCACAAATGTTGATGCGGAGAAACAAACTTTGATTAACCACAAATGTGTCTGCGGAGCACTGAACCGCCACTTTTGCCAAACCCGTGTTACCGGTTCGTTCTTCTTTTCTGTCGTCAAGTTGTCCGCCCATTTTAGTTGAATAATTTTGATTTAAAAGTGTCAAAGTTGTCTTGTCCCCAAATGTTACGTTGGATTGAAAACTTGTAACGATACTTACTATATGAACTTAAAAGTGCGTCTTCAAACTCCACGCTTATTCCTGTTTCGGGTGCTTCAAATGCCAATGCTGCTTTGATTTTATTCGATAACTTAACTCCAATTGTCGGGTCGAATTTTGCATTGTTTAGAAAATAGTTTTGGTCTATATGTTCTCCGTTATTTGGAATAATGCAAAGGAAATAGTTGTCTGGATAAGCATTGGCTTTTTTCGCTTGCTTATGTGTCATATTTATTTGGTTTTCCGTTGTCCTTATAGATTTTAGTTCAATGTAAAAATGTTTTTGTGTCAAAGGATTGGTAATAATAAAATCTTCTTCTCCTTCAACTTTTTGAATTGTCAACCTATTGTCGCTGTTGATTAATTGATGAAACAATGCTTCAAAAATGTCGCCCGTTTCCTTCTTGAATTTAAACTCTTCTTTTTCCTTTTGTAAGTCCGCAAGAACTTGTTCGCCTAATTTTATTTTAAGTTCTAAGTCAGGGTCTTGTAGTAACGCAATTTTAGAAGCATCAATGTTTGATAAATCTTCAACAGATATTTTCCCATCACGGTCTTTCTGCAAAAGGTCGGTTATGTGTCTAATTTTACTTTCGTTTGCCGTTTTGTAAAGTAAAGTTTCTGTTCTAAGTCCTTTAAAATGTTCTCTTCCTTTATAGTGATTGTCATTGAGCCAATTTAATAAGCGTGAAAATACATCCCGTAACTCATTTGAAGGATTTTCTTCTTTCAATAAGTCCTTGACAGTATCAGAGATTGTAGTGCCAATTAAAGCAAGCGTTTTTGTTCGTGTTGATGGAAGTTCAAGAAATATTTTTTTGTCTAGCATATCAGTTCTCCAATCAGTAACTTTTGATGTAACTTTTGATATATCTGCAAGTATTTCTTTGAGTTCTTGGTCTATGGTGTCGTCATCAAGAAATAGTTCATCTTTCCTTTTAAAAGTTCCGAATTGATTTGGGAGAATTTGACTGTCGACAATATTTAACAGCGATGCTTCTTCTTTATTTACGAATGCTACAAAATTGTTTAGCCAAATTAAAGTTTCATCTTTTGTTTTTGATAGGGCAATTTGCAAACTCTCAACAGTTTTATATGATGAGATAAGTTTTGTAAATGAATTAGTGTTATACTTTGGGCAGTCATCCCAAATAACAGAATACCAATTGCTGGATTGTATTTTTTGTGGAATACTATTTGGAAACAGTGCATTCATAAAGTCCCAAAGTTGCAGACGAACTTCTTCTTTAATTTCTGATGGGAAATATATTGTTTGGTTGTTTAAGGAAATGGGCAAACGGTCGCCATTTTCAATATCAACTAACGGAACTTGTTTAATGAAACTCTTAATTGGTGTTTGAACTTTGTCCTTGAACCAAGTTGAGTTAAAGTCAGCAATGAGTAGGCTGTCCTTTAGGGATTTAAACAACAAATATGTGTCTTGCCATTTTTGACTAGATGCAAATATTGTAACGGAATTTAATAATGGAACAACTCGTTCCAAAAGGCTTTGATTTGTTTTCCCTTCGATTGTGTCAGCTAACCAAATACCGTCACGTTCTTCTTTTGGTAAGAATGAAACGCTATTAATTGCTAATGGGAATTTAAAATCATTTGCACCAATTAGAGGAAAGGGGCAAAATAGTAATGGTTGATGCTCAATAAATTCTTTGATAAATGTCTTTTCATTTAATTCATAGATTTCTATTGCGATATCAACAACCCCATCTGAACAAATTATCAAATTGATAATTTCGGTTTTGTCTTGTCCATTTTCCGAAGTCTTTTTCTCTATTGAGATTTGCTTAATGTTTTCTGTAAGTTGTTTGATAAGGCCAAACTCGCCAATACTGGAAAGTTCTGTTCGATTTGTTTCTGACATGTTTTTTGCAGTGTAATGCAGCGGCGAATTTCGGTCATGATATTGATCCT
>JANMGN010000332.1:0-3400 GCA_031374645.1 Chitinophagales bacterium
GAAAAAAGTCCCGACCTGTTTCATCATTTATTTTGTAGTCAAACTGATGTAAATAACCAACTTGAATAGTTGTCGCTTTTGATGGTTTGTAGTTAAATGCAAATAATATTCTGTTTCGTTCAAAATAAGGTTCTTTGTCCGTAAAAAATAGTTCATTACTTGCACTAACTTGAAAGGGTTTGTATTCGTTTCGTTCCTTCCCGAAAGGGTAAGAAACACCAAGTCGGTAACGAAAACGGTTACGGTAGCCATTACTTGTAAATCTGAACTCTGCGCGATACCGTTGTTCTATTTTTAACTTACCGATTGATTGAAAAAGAATAACCTGAGGCCAAAGTCTAAATTCATTATTATTTTTTGGCAAAACAAAATTTCCGCCTTCTTTGTAAGTTTGGTAACTGCCAGCACCTAAAGTCAGCTTTGCATTTTTATGAACTTTGTAGTTAATGCCTCCCTTGTATTCGTAATAGTGAAAGTTGCTGTAAAACTTTAAGGAACGCAATTGTGCTTCACCAAAAGCACTCCATTTTTCACTATGATTATATTTCAAATTCAGAATATTCCAACTACCCAAATCAAAGGTTTGAGCAAAAGTTCTGCTTGTCCACAGAATAAGAATAATCATTGCGAATAATATTCGTCTCATTCGGTTGTTTATTTTGAAGTCTTGTTCCTTTCAATAACTGAAACAGATTTTTGTAGTAAAAGCGAATTCGGTATTGTGATTAACTCCCCACTTGGCGTTTTAAGATGAACGAAAAAATAAGTTAAATCTGATACTTCTCCCTCAAAGGGGTAATCTTTGTCTAATATCTTTATTGTGTCCCCAATTTTTACAGGATGATTAAAATACAATAACAAGCTTGATGTAATATTTGAGAGCAATGACCATTGAGCAAAAAAAGCTATGCCTAATGCGGTTAAAATTGTTCCCACAAAAACAGCAATCTCATTTTGTTTAAGGCCCCAAATAGCAGATAATAAAATTGTAGCGGTTAGAAAAGACAATAGATGAACAGATTTTATAATCGTTTTTCTTCTCCCACGTTCTAAATGAGTTTGCTTTAAGGAATTGTTAACGAATATTTTAGTGATGTAATGAATAACTGTGTAGCCTGCAAGCACTGCAAGTGTTTCAATAATTTGAATTTTGTATGGTTCCATTAGCTATGATTATTATTTGATCTTTCCCTTTGTATTCCGATTTTATTTACTGTTTGATATAGTAAACTCGCATTAACCAATAAACGGTCAAGCTCTTGTTCAAAAAAAGTTTCGGTATGCACATTCCATTTTTTAGGAGAATTATCAAGTTCCTTGAAGCTTTTTGAAAGCGTTAAAATGTATTCTTTTTTTTGTGGAGCATCATTGATAAATATTGGTGGATATAAATCATACATCAACATCCAGTTTTTTGCAATTCTTGTTACTCGTCCATTTCCGTCAACAAAGGGGTGAATTCTAATTAACTCGTGATGAAAATAAATAGCTCTGATAATTGGATTTGATATATTTTGCATTTGATAAAAAAGCGCTGAAACTAATTGCGGAACAATGTTTTGGTCTGGACAAATATGTCCTCCTATTTGCACTAATGTTTGTCTGTATCGGTTTGGATGAATGGCATTGGTCTCGGGGGAAACTAAGCGAAGAAGCTGAAATAATTGCACTTCTTTTTCAAAATTGTTGTGTAAAACTATTTCTTCAATAACAAAATCAAGCGATACTTTCAAGTTTTGTAAATACTCCTTAGCTTCTTCTTCGTTTTGAGCTTCCATCTGAGCATTCTTAATACTCAATAATTCTTTTAGATTATTTACTCCGTCTAAATAGATGTCCAAAAGGTCATCGTCAAGGTGATGTCGGCTGTAAAGAATTAGTCTGTAAATTGATTTTATGATATTGTCAATTTCATCTATCTTTTTTTGATTTATTTGAATAATTTCAACCGGTAGCAATTCCATTTACTTTTGTTTTATCGTTTTCATTTGTATCACGTCCACCAGAAAAGCGAATGCCATTGAAAAATAAATATAGCCCTTCGGAATTTCAAAGCGAAAGCCTTCTGCAAGAAGCGAAACCCCAATCATCATTAAAAAACACAAGGCTAATACTTTAAACGATGGATGTTTTCTTATAAACTCGCTTATTGGTTTTGAGGCAAATAACATAATAACAACCGTTACGGTTACTGCGGTATACATCACCCAAAGTTCTTGCACCATTCCTACTGCTGTGATAATGGAGTCAACAGAGAAAACCAAATCCAATATCACTACTTCAATTAGCAATCTTTTAAAGCTGCTTTTCTTTGGGACGTTAGGTTTGTCTTCATTGGCCACTTCAGTTTTATGATAAATTTCCTTTGTGCTTTTGTAAATTAAGAACAGCCCGCCGAAAATTAGTATTAAGCCTTTGCCTGAAAAGTCTGTTTCAAAAAGAGTAAAAAGAGTTTGGTCCAGTTTTAAAATCCAAGCTATAAACGCCAACAAACCTAATCTCATTACCATAGCCAACCCAATTCCCCAAAAACGAAGTTTACCTCTCTGGTTATCTGGCAACTTGTCTGCCAAAATAGATATGAAAATAATATTGTCGATGCCCAATATTACTTCAAGGGCAATCAAAGAAAGTAAGGGGATTATTGCTTCTATCATATTCGTCTTTTCGTTTGTTTGTTAGTTGGTGCATCCTACGCTACGGTTGCTTCTAGCAGTTTGCCTTACCATTGCAGTGTACTAAAATTACGACAAACTAACTGGAAAGGCAAGCGCTTGGGTGGCGATGCGCGTTATGCTATAAGCCGCGTTTATTCTCATCGCTATGGTTTCTTTTTTGCAATAGTATTCTCAGTTTTATGTCGTCATATAGTATTCCAATGAGTAAGATTGTCCCAGCTATTGCTAGTACATAAAGATTTATTGTCGAATACAAGATTCCTCCCAAAAGTCCGCCCAAAAAGAAAAAACTAATAATAGTGAAGCGCAATTTTATTGAAGAGTAAAGTTTGTCCTTCTGTTCTATCTGTTTGTAGAAAAATAGTTGGGATAGCTCAATTCCTAAGTCCGTAAACAGACCTGTTAAGTGTGTTGTTCGAACTGTTGCATTGGAAATAGTCGTTACCAACGAATTTTGTAAACCCATTGCAAAAAGTAAAGCGAACACTAATAGATTGGGATTGTGCGAAATCAAATATTGTCCGAATACAGCTACAGAAAACAAAATAAGGCTTTCTATGATAATCGGGATTATGTAGATGAATCTTTCACTTGTTTTTGAAACCAATTCCACAATAAAGCTTGATACAAATGAACCCGCCAGAAAGAAAAATATGTATAGAAAATAAATAAAGCCTTCCCAAAAATTGAGTTTAAAAACTTCGTCGACGAAAAAGGCAAAG
>JANMGN010000360.1:0-1899 GCA_031374645.1 Chitinophagales bacterium
AAATTCTCAGCCCAATGCGCTGCATTGAACTTCAAATTTAGCTCGTCTATCTTCTAATATACTAACCATAAATCCACAACTTATTAGTCACACGTTACTAAGGAGTTAATAGTCAATGTTTTAGTGTCTTTTATACCCAATAAATGACAAGCCAAGCCAGTATCATAAAAATATAATTTAGGCGTTTTTACAATGTGCTTATTAAAATTCTGGAAATAAGGAGGCAACACGAAAATAATATAACTACTTTTTAATAGTGAAAGCCAAGACTTTTCCGTTGGTTGCGAAATACCACATTCATTGGCAAGTGAGCTAATATTGAGTAATTGCCCAATCGAGTAGCACAAAGTCCTATAAAATTACGAAAACTACGTAAATCTTTTATATTTAAAAGTACGGTAACATCACGCTCTATGTAAGTCTGTAAGTAGTTCGTATAAAAGCAGATGAGGGAATATTTCGGTCAAAAATTGCTTAATATTGACCTTTTATGATTATTTCTTCATAGTTTTGTGGCAAAAGTTGAGTGTTTTTTAGTTCGTGAAAATCAAAAGGCAGCAATTTGAACAATGCAACTCAACCTGCTAAACTTTGCGTAATTTGTTGTAATAAGTGAAAGTTTGGAGAGCGAGAAAGTACAAATTGTCCCATTTGCCCGAAGCATCTACAACGCCTTGCAGATAAGAAAATAGGTGAGGTACACGCTGAATTTCATCAAAAATAATTTTTTTAGCGTAGTTTTTTAGAAAGCCTTTGGGTCATTTTAAGCAAAATCTCTAATATTCGGGTCTTCGAGAGAAACATATTGATAATCCGAAAAAAGTTTTTTTAAAAGTGTCGTTTTACCAGATTGTCGAGGTTCAGTGAGTGCAATAATTGGGTATTTATCTTTTAATTCGTTAATTGAATTGATTATTTATCTTGCTACCATAAATAATTAATTTTGATGCAAATACAACTCTAATTTTGAAATAACATAAATGAAATGACTAAAATATTAAAAAATCTGACTTTTTGGGTACTTGTAGCGATTACGCTTGGTGTTTTGTTTGGTGCATATTTTCCAAAAGAAGCTGTTAATCTTAAAATTTCTTTTCCTGACTGGAAAGATGGTAGTTTATTTTGGGATTGGAAAACACTTGGCGATGCGTTTATTACAGTCGTAAAATTATTTATCAATCCTATTATTTTCTTAACGATTACGATGGGTATTGCAGCGATGGGTGACCTCAAAAAAGTAGGCAAAACAGGTGGAAAAGCCTTGATTTATTTTGAAATCGTAACTACTTTTGCTTTATTGATTGGTATTTTTGTAGCATATATTGTGCAACCTGGTGCAAAAGTCGATACTACAAAAGCGATTGGTGCAGATGTTTCAAAATATGTCAAAGGTGCGAGTAGTTTTAGTTGGACTAAGTTCTTTATGGATAATTCGACTTTACAAGTATTGGTTTTTTCTTTGCTATTGGGTATGATTTTAGGACGTTGGGAAGAGCGAAAAAAAATACTCGATCCTTTGAGTAAAATCTCAAAATATGTTTTTAAAGGCTTACATTATGTGATGTATTTAGCTCCGATTGGTGCATTTGGAGGTATGGCTTTTACGGTTGGAAAATTTGGTACAACCGCCTTGTTTTCTCTCGGAAAACTGATGCTTTCGGTGTATGTGACGATGGCGATTTTTATTTTTATTTGTCTTGGTATGGTATTGAAAATGTATAAGATACGTATTTGGGATTTTTTGAAGTATATCAAAGAAGAGTTGTTGATTGTGTTAGGGACATCTTCGAGTGAGTCGGGTTTGCCAGGTCTGATGGAGAAATTGGAGCGTATGGGTTGCGAAAAATCAGTAGTCGGCTTGGTTGTTCCAGCAGGCTATTCTTTCAATCTTGATGGTAG
>JANMGN010000409.1:0-3401 GCA_031374645.1 Chitinophagales bacterium
GGGTTTTCAAAACCTGTGAGGTGTAAAAATATATAAATCTGACTGTAATACTAAAAAAAAATGGTAGAAAGAATAAATGCTTTGCAAATAGCTGATTATCAGCAAGATAGGGTAGTAGTTGATGTGCGTTCTCCGTCAGAATTTTCGCAAGGTCACGTTCCAAATGCGGTTAATATTCCGCTTTTTAGTGATGAAGAAAGAGCCGTTGTAGGAACACTTTTTAAGCGGGCTTCACCCGAAAAAGCATTGCTTAAAGGACTTGATTTTGTAGGCAGAAAAATGTCAAAATTTATAGGTTTGGCAAAAAAAGCTGCGCCCAATCGTGCCTTAATCGTGTATTGTTGGAGAGGAGGAAAACGTTCTGGTAGTTTGTCTTGGTTGTTTGATTTGGCTGGTTTTGATGTAAAAGTAGTAGAAGGAGGTTACAAAGCGTATCGTGCTTTGGCTTCGCAACTGTACGAAAATCAAGAGATTATGTTGTGTAGAATTGGTGGAAAAACAGGTACTGGAAAAACTGAAATTTTGCAACATTTAGAAAATCTGGGAGAACAAATTATTGACCTTGAAAAATTAGCGCATCATAAAGGTTCTGCTTTTGGAGAGCTTGGAGAAACACCTGCGCCTACAACGGAGCAATTTGAAAATAACCTCTATGCTGCTTTTTCTAAACTTGATTTATCTAAAAGAATTTGGGTAGAAAATGAAAGCCGTGGCATCGGGAAAATATTTATTCCGCAATCTTTTTGGGATATGTTTAGTAAAGGAAGCCTTTGTAACATACATATTCCGCACGATTTACGCATCAAAAGATTAGTTGTAGATTATGCTAATTTTCCCAAAGAAGAGCTTGTAAAATCTTTTTTTAGTATAGAAAAAAAATTAGGCGGACAAAATATGCAAGCTGCCCAAGAAGCTATCGAAAATGATGATTTCGGAAAAGCTGCCGAAATTGCACTCGTTTGGTATGATAAAACATACAATTTTGGCAAAGAAAAAAAGAATTATTCTTCGCTAACGGAACTTGATTTTGACCACGCTGATATGAAGAAGATTGCAGAGGAGATGGTAAAGTTACCGTAGATTGTTCTCAAACGCCTCCACCACATTTCTTACAGAACCATGTTTTTCCAATAAATTACTTGCTTCTATTTCAGAAACATTTATTTCTTCCATTATCATTCGTATTCCTCGATGAACTAATTTATGATTGCTGAGTTGCATATCTACCATTTTATTTCCTCTCACGTGACCCAGTCGAATCATTAAAGTAGTGGAAATCATATTCAAAACGAGTTTTTGTGCCGTACCAGATTTCATACGAGTAGAACCAGTTACAAACTCTGGGCCAACTACAACCTCTATCGGAAACTGAGCAATTTGAGCAAGTGGTGTTTCATAATTGCAAGTAACACAGGCAGTTAGGATACCCATTGCATTTGCTTTTTTTAACGCTCCAATTACGTAAGGTGTAGTTCCTGATGCTGCAATTCCTACTAAAACATCATTTGAATTAATGTCGTGTGCCAATAAATCGAGCCAGCTTTGATTTTCGGAATCTTCTGCAAATTCTACAGGATTCCGAATCGCATCATCACCGCCAGCAATTATTCCCACTACCAAAGCAGCTGAAACGCCATACGTAGGTGGACATTCTGAAGCGTCTAAAATACCTAAACGACCACTCGTTCCTGCGCCAATATAAAACAAACGACCACCAGCTTTAATATTTGGAATCATTACTTCCATAAAATTTGTAAGCTGAGGTATTGCTTTTTCAACTGCAAAAGGAACAGTTTTGTCTTCTGTATTGATATTTTGGAGCAACTGAGCAACTGACATCTGCTCCAAATTATCGTAATTTGAACTTGATTCGCTTGTGTTTTTCATAAAAAATGAAGGTTTAGATTTTTCCTTGACTTTTCCCCATCACATTAGCCAACTTATATAAAATACGAGCCGCTACATTGCCGTCCCATTCATTTCCAGAGGCAGCTGTTTCTGAAAGGTCAAAACCTATGATTTTTCTGCCGCTATCCAATACGCATTTTAGTAAAAAAATGGCTTCTTGAAATTCTAATCCTCCTGGAACTGGCGTACCAGTATTTGGACAAAGATGTGGCGTAAGTGCATCTATATCAAAGCTAATATACACATTTTTGGGCAACATTTCTATAATATTTTGATAAATACTATACAATGGTATGCCTTTAAAAACTTGTTTTTTGAGGTAGCTGTCATAAAAAACTTGTACTCTGCCGTTGGAGTTTTCTACAAAATCTACTTCTTCTTCGCAATAATCTCTAACACCGACCGAAACCATGCGTTTGACTTGTGAAATTTTCAACGCATTATAAAAAATGGAAGCGTGCGAGTAGGTAAAACCTTCGTAGGCATTTCTCAAATCCAAGTGTGCATCAAAATGTAAAATTCCAAAGGATTCGTAGCGTTCAGATAAGGCTTGCAAATAGCCCAAAGGCGTAGAATGGTCACCACCAACTAAGCCTACCAATTTACCACTATCCAATATTTTTTTCGTTTCTTCATAAACCCATTGGCGTAACTCATCGCAACCAGTATTGATTTCCGAAAGGCTATTTGCCATATCGTCATCGTCGTTTATTTTACCACCTTTTTCTAAAAAATCTATATAACGCTCTGATTTTGAGCGCAATGCGTTTGATTTTGAAAACCATTTTTGGTCTAACGGGCGCATAAAAAGTCCCATTTTCCAAGCATCTTTTACGTCGTGGTCGTACAAATCCAATTGTGCAGAGGCTTCTAAAATATTTTCTGCGCCAGTAGCTGTTCCTGCACTATACGATACGGTTACGTCCCAAGGCACAGGCATCAAAATAACTTCTGCATCTTGCTCATCAAAAGGTAATCCGATGAAATTTCCATTTTTTAAGCCTACATCGCTTGGCGAAAAGGCATTTATTTTTTCTTCTTTTGTCATTTTTTCTAAGTAGGCGTATATAAATAATCAATAATTTTTTTGTCGTTGTAAAATAACATAAGTAACTGACTAAAAGGAAGTTACGTTGTTATTTTACAACGACTTCCCTTTAAAAAAATTATGGTTATTTTAGCCCAACTACTTATTTGTAGCGCAAAGATAAGGGATTGTTAAAAAATAAGCTACGTATTTTATTTTTATTACAAAAAAAAGCACAAACAACTTTTTTGAAAAAGTTATTTGTGCTTTAAAGTGCTTTGTAATAAGTAATCTAAGTTTTGTGGTATATACTAATATTTAGTACGATTATCCCGAAGGGATTAAATATGGATAACCGTAAGTAAAACTTACGGTATTTTGTAACCAATAGTAGCAACTCCGAATGGAGTTGAATTTACTTTTTCACATTCAACTCCATTCGGAGTTGTTAAACGCTGGCTTTTAC
>JANMGN010000431.1:0-6546 GCA_031374645.1 Chitinophagales bacterium
TATAAACAACTGATTTTAAACAAGTTATTTATATTATTTTTTTTTAATAAATCAAAAAAGTAGTCCTGATTTTAGTCCAATATCCAAACATAAAATAGCAATAAGAACAGTAGCACCTCCCTTTAACTATTGTATCTTGTCACAAAATTGAATTTTCATCACAAACACATACGCACTTACACATGATTTTTTTAAAAAAAATAAGCCTTATCTTAATGATAGGCTTAGGAAACTACGCTTTAGCTTTTAGTTCTAATCCAATCATTATTACCTGCAATGTTCAAAATCAACTGGATTCGAGCGTTACTTTTACCTGTACTGTGGGTCTTTTAAAACCAGTCTTAAAAGATAGTACAGTTACCATAAAAAGCAATAAGACCGCTACTTTTAGCATAGAAATAAATCAACCTACCACTATTCGAGTAACGCATGATTACCGTTATTTCGATGTGTATTGTGAGCCTGGCGATAGCACAAACCTATCTTTTGACGCTCAAATCTATCCTACCGAAATCACTTTTTCTGGCACAGGCGCAGTACATAATAAGTTGTTGCACAACTTACGTCAAAATTTTGTTCCTATCTCTAATAAACTTTTATTAGCTAAAATAAATACCTCTTCGGGTCTGGAGTTTAGAAAATTTATGGATGGTTATTATTTGAAAAAGTGGGATTTCTGTAACAATTTCTCCAAAGAAGACAAAAGAAAATCTACTCTTTCTTTTAATAATTACCTGCAAGCAGAAATAAATTATTGGTATGCTTATTACCTTTTGCGTTACCGAGAGGAGCATAGCTCGATTGTTTCTGACGAAAATATTTACTTGCCTGATGCGTATTACGATTTTTTAAACAATATTTTGATAAATGATGAAGCATCTTTTGTACACGAAAACTATACTAAATTTTTAAGATTATACTATGAATTTAGAAAAAATCACCCTGATTTTCCGCACGGTTTGGCTTCTCGTCAGGTGCTTTTGAAAAGCAAAACAAATGCTACACCTATGTTTTTGAATATGGAATGTGCCAAACAAGTGGGCGAAGTAGATACGACTGATAAGTTACTAGTTTTAGACAAAACATCTTTCAATTCTTTGAATATCAATGGTGCGATAGCTTATTGTGTTAAGGTAAAAACACAGGATAATCGCATAGGTTGGATTAGAGCAAACCGGCTCTCGCAAGTTTATAATACAAAATTACTAAACAGTAAACCTTTGTATATCAACAACTTAGAGATAAATTATACTCGTGATGTGGTCGATTGTGTAAGTGTTTTTGATAGCCTTGGGCTTTTTAGCGACCCTGCGGACAAACAAAGATTAACCTCTGTTTCGAAAGGCAACGACCTTTCTGTAATGGGAGGAATGACAACAGATAATGTCGGATACAGTACAGGAAGTGAGCGTTTTGCTTCGCCTTTTTCCAAAGTACGCAACAAATATGGTGTCATAGGTTGGGTGCCTTCTTCGGGTATTCAGATGCACTATTACAAAAAAAATATCAATGAGTGGCAAAGCAAAATTGCGGAAGCCTCGACTACACCTTACTACAATTTAGATTATTTTTATTATGGAAAAACACTCTTTTTTGTATATGGGTTGGAAATAAGAGAAAAAATTGCCTTCAATGGCAAATTTGCGGCTGCAAGAAGCTACGGACACTTTATGAATATGTGCCAAAGTAAAGACTTGAAAGATGAACTGGCTGTTTTATATAGAATAGAAGACAAACGTTTTACCTTTGATAGTTTAGCACTCAATCTGAACCAAGAAGTGTTGGATCAGCGGACTTCGAGCCTCAACAAACGTACGAATCTCTTTGAGTTAGCAAGTTCTGAATATATGCCCGATGCTCCAAAATCGACTGTTCCTTTGGACAAAAATACACCCGAGTACCAATCAACATTGGCTTCTGTTTCCAAAGACATCAATCCTTTGAAAAAAAGCGTACAAGCAGCTAAGCAAAAGTTAAAACCAACTAACTTCAAAGAACCACGGTTTGCAGAAGTAAAATATGAATACAAACCTGTTACACTAATTGGGAAAAAGAAACTGATTGAAAAATACCAAATGCAAATCAAATTGCTGGCTGATGTGGTGCAAAGTGTAGAAAAAATACAATTAAATAGCATCAAAAAAAGCAAAGGTTTTTTTACACCTGATACTTTTGTGTATAAAATCAAGGTGGTAGAGCCTGTAAGAGGTTATTTAAAAACAAAAAATGATAGTATAGCACTTTGGCTTGAGCCTGGTCAGAAATACAAAGTGGTAGAAAAAAACAGTCGCATCAGTTTTGAAGGCGAAGGAGCATCTGCATTTGTATTCCTAAATGATGTTGCTAAATTCAATAAAAAAATAGAAATAGAAATTGCCAATGCAAAAGCTGTAAAAGGAGAAGCATTTAAAACGTTGATGGCTGAAAAACTGAAAGTCAAAAATGAATATTTGGAAAATTACAATGTACGATACAAGTTACCTGGCAATTTGGTAAAACACTATCTTTTAGAAAACGAATATTGGTATTTCAACAAACTCCTATTGTTTCCAGAAAGTGCAGAAAAAGCAAATATTGATAGTCTTTCATACTACGATTTTGTGAAAGAAATAAAAATACAAAACGAAAGAGCCTTACAATCTCCTGAATATCAGTCATTTATAAAAATATATTTGAATAAACAAATAAAAATAAATGAACAATTGGATATGCCAGATAATGAAGTCGCACGTATGACGTTTTCTTCCAAAGTGCTAAAATATTGGCAAGTAAATAGTTTAATACAACAAATCAAAAAGGAAGGATTGCACGACGATTTGCTCAAAGATATTCAAACTTTCAACGATGATAGCTCTTACCCTTTGCTCAATGAGGCTTTGCAAAATGCCTATCATGCACAAACCATGAAGAAAACAGGCTACCAAGTTCCTGATTTTTCATTTACAAATGCCAATAACGAGAAAATTGAGTTTAGCAAACTAAATAATAAGGTTATTTATATTCATTTTTGGTCTGTGAAACAAAAAGATTTTGAAAAAGATTTTGAAAAAGTAGCAATGATTAGCAAGAAAATCAACAATCCAAATGTTATTTTCATAAAAGTGAATACAGATAGTAATCCTATTTTGTGGAACAAAGCAATCGCTAGATTTAAAAAAGATAAGTACCAAGTATTTACGACCGATGAAAATATTTATACCCAAAATTTATCTTCCTACTTCGATTTAGGCGCAAAACCAAGCAGTATCATAATCAACAAAAGAGGTACTTTGGTAAAAAATACTGAAACAGAAATGCCAGAAAGCGAACTAATGACCCTTATTCGCAAAGAATTATCAAGAAAATAAAATACAATATTTCAAAAAAAGTCAAAAAAATTGCAGATACAAATCTGCAATTTTTTTTTTGAACAATTGTTAATAAAAAGCGTTATTAAAGATAAGAAATTTATAAAAAATGATAAAAAAACGTTCCATAGTCTGGTTTAGAGAAGATTTGCGCTTGCACGATAACGAAGCGATAAGCGAAGCAATGGCAAATGCAGAAGAGACAGTGTTCGTATATATCTTTGATGAGCGAACATTCAAAGGAGAAACACGTTGGTTTGGCTTTCCAAAAACAGGCAAATTTAGGGCAAAATTTGTCATAGAAAGTATTGCTAATCTGCAAGAAAATCTAAAAAAGCGTGGCGCAGACTTAGTCATAAAAATTGGTAAGCCTGAAGAAGAATTAGCAAAAATTGCAAGCGAAACGCAATCCAATTGGGTATTTTGTAATCGTGAACGAACACACGAAGAAGTGCTCGTACAAGACGAGCTCGAAAAAAAATTATGGGCAATAGGGAAAGAAATACGCTATTCGAGAGGAAAAATGCTGTATCATACACAAGATTTACCCTTTCCTGTACCTCATACACCTGATGTTTTTACCAATTTTAGAAAAGAAGTAGAAAAAGTAGTACAAGTCCGTCCGCCTTTGCCTACACCTGATAAATTTGCGCCGCTGACGGTAAAAGTAGAACTAGGTAAGCTCCCAACTTTGGAAGATTTTGGTCACGAAGACTTTGAAAATGACAGCAGAAGCGCACTTGATTTCAAAGGTGGAGAAACAGAGGCATTGGCTCGTTTGAAATATTATCTTTGGGATACTGATTTAGCAAAAAACTATAAAAATACTCGAAACGGACTAATTGGTGGCGATTACTCTACCAAATTCTCCGTTTGGCTCGCTCATGGCTGTATTTCTCCAAAACAAATTTACCATGAGTTGCGTAAATATGAAAAAGAAAGAGGCAGCAACGAATCTACCTATTGGATATTTTTTGAACTCTTGTGGCGTGATTTTTTCCGTTTGCAAGGCAAAAAAAATGGCAATAAAATCTTTTTCAAAAACGGTACTTTGGGCGAAACCGATCCACGTTTAAAAAATGATTTACGTCTTTTTGACCTTTGGGCAAGAGGTCGCACAGGTATTCCTTTTATAGATGCCAATATGTTGGAACTGCGAAATACAGGTTTTATGTCCAACAGAGGAAGACAAAATGTAGCTTCTTTTTTGGTAAAAGACCTTTTTGTAAATTGGCAAATGGGCGCAGAATATTTTGAATCAATGTTGCTTGATTATGACCCTTGTAGCAACTGGGGCAACTGGAATTATGTGGCAGGTGTAGGAAGTGATCCTCGTGAAAATCGTTATTTTAATATCCTTCGTCAAGCCAAAATGTACGATGTGAAAGGCGATTATGTCAAACATTGGTTACCAGTTTTAGCTCAAGTTCCCGAATACAAAGTACATCAACCCGATACCCTTTCTTTTTCAGAGCAAGATAAATACGGCTTAAAAATTGGCGCACATTATCCCAAAGCAATGATAAATACAAGGAAGTGGGAAAAATAAAATTGTCTTTTTGATATCATAAAAAAATAGCTATTGTACTGATAACCAGTACAATAGCTATTTTTTATTTTACAATATAAAATACTTTAGTTTTGTAGTTTTTATAGGCAAAATCATATACAATCATTTCATACAGCCGCTGCTTAGACTTAAATAAGCGGTTCATTGTCATGTGAATATAACTCGCCAAAACACTTTGTAAGCTATATGATAGCAACAAACTTTTGATTTCCTGAGCAATAAGTCTTAGTTCTTGCTGGTTTTGCAATGCGGAAGCCTTAACAAAAGCTAAATTTTCGTCTTCTATGTCTTCTTGAAATAAAATTTTTATTTGTGCTTCAAACTTATCATATTTTTCATTCATTTGCTTCCGTAGATGCTTATTCATTCCAAATTCTTTTCCAAAATTCGTTTTCATATCTTCCAATAATTTTACTTTCTGTTGCAAATCATACTCAAAAACGTCAAGTAAGCCGTCAATTGCTAAAAGACCAAACAACCAGCGATAATCCGATTGAAAACTATCTAATTGGCTTAAAAAATTAAGAATTTTAGTACTATCCAAAGAAAAAAGCTGCTCGGAGAGTTCTATCGTTGTTGCACCATAGCGTTCTATTTCTCGCTCGTATGTATCGGTTTGGATTTTCCAAATTTTACGTTGTTGCAAAGGCTCTGCTAAAGCGTCGTGAAAAGATTGTATTACCTGCCCCAATGCTTTTTGAAACTTCAAATGAAAACGAACTCTAATGTGATGTTTAGGATCGGCATAGCGGATAAAAAACATTGATCTATTATTCCCAATTTTTTAAACTCTTGTATCAAAGGGGCAATATACTGACAAAGTAACTCATCAGCTGTTGCTGCGCCACAATATACTTTAAAGTAAAGCCACTCAGAACCAATTGAAAATGAACGGTTTATATTATACCCTACTTTCTTTACCTCTGCTATATTATATTCAATTTTTGCTTTTTCTTCGGGTTCTTTTAAAAATACCGCCACACATTCATTGGTATAATTTTCTCCTTTTCCATCTTTGACCATGGAAACGCTATCTGAAAAAAGAAATTCTGCTAACGTAACTTGACTGCTACTTTTGATTTCGCTGATAAAAGTCTGAACGCTTAACTCGTGGCAAAAATCTATCAAAAGCTCATTATCGCCTTGTACGATAAGTACACGATTGGGTATTTTCCATTTCGTTTGCCACTCGGCTACAGTTTGCATCAGTTCTATTGGTTTTGCTTTGATAATTGTCTCAAAATCCATTTTTTTCAGTTGCCATGTTGCACGATGCAAAATCAGGTTTTCATGACAAACTCGTGGCAAAAACGAAAATTGATTCACCAAAGTACCCCAATTAAAAGCAAAGCCACTCCGCTGATTTTGATTTTGTAAATCACACAAAAAATGATAAACGGGTAGTGCATTATGACTGTAATTGTGCGCATTACCAAGTGATGGAATTATGCGTTTTTGTAAACGTGTTGAACGCAAAATTACCGTTCCACCCCTAACCGATACCATCAAATCTTGTAAAGGAATCTGGAGATCTTCCGCTACGCTCGATTGCACCAAATAAGGAATTTCATAAGCACGAAAAGTCGTACGCATCAAGATATTCCCAACTCTATTTTCAGGCAAATGTAC
>JANMGN010000445.1:0-11335 GCA_031374645.1 Chitinophagales bacterium
GTCCAAGCCAAACCATTTTTAAAAGGTAAAACGTGGTCAAAAACTGGGTCAATAGCAATTTGCCCTTTCGGATCGATGTAGCCCCACTTTCCATTGATGCGTACTTGCGCAAGTCCATCAGAAAAAATCCCAGCCTCTTCAAATTTGTGTCGAATAGTCAAATTCCCATTTTTGTTGATATACCCAAAATTCCCTTCGAGGCTAACCAAAGCCAAACCTTCGCCAAAATCGCCAGCTAAATCATAAATAGGCTCTACAATAATATCACCTTGTTGATTGATAAAACCGTACTTATTATTTTTAACAGCAATAGCCATTTGGTCAGAAAAATCGCCTTCCGCAAAATTAGAAACCATCGTAAATTGTGGTTCGAGCCGCACCGCACCTGTTTTATCTATTAAGCCCCATTTTTTATTTTTCACGACAATAGCTACGTCGCCTTGAAAATTTCCAGCCATATCATAAGTCGGCGGAATGACCATCGTGCCACGTTTATTGATATAACCATAGGTATTTCCTTTTGCAACAGGGGCTAATCCGTTTTTGAAAGAGCCAGCCATATCATACTGATTATCAATGATATACTCGCCCGATTGGTCAATAAATCCGTAAAGTGAGGCTTCTTTTACAGCTGCTAAACCTTCTGAAAAATCCTTTGCGTCTTCAAATTGCAAATCTACCACAAGGCTACCTCTTTCGTCAATATAACCCCAAAGTGAAACCAATTTGACACAAGCCAAGTGTTCCTCAAAATGACCAACGTGATTAAAAAGGTATTTCATAAGCAGTCGCCCAAGCGTATCAAGCGGCACTAACTTATCATTAAATTTTACACGGGAAAAATTATTATAAAAATCTTCGGCTTCCAAATATTGTGGCTCTATAAGTGTTTCCCCTTCACTATTTATAAAACCATATTTGCCGTTTTCTCGTATTTTGAAAAGCGGTTTTCTCATTTATTAAAATTGTCTGATGTGGTTGCAAGGTACGAAAAAAACTCAAAATGAAAATTGATTGTTGTGTTTTTTCATAAAAAAGTTATATTTTATCCATTTGACGCTCTCAAACGAACCATAATTCGATGCGGAATTCCATCTTCTAAGTAGTCGTCACCTTGGCTTACAAAACCAAATTTTTCATAAAAAGGAATCAGATAAGATTGCGCTCCAATTTTTATAGGATACGCTTTTCCGAATAATTTTTCGAGCCAAGCGATAGAGTTTTCCATCAATTCTTTACCAATTCCGCTACCTCTTGTCTTCGGATGATTGACTACTCGCCCAATAGAAGTATAATTTTCATAAGCTAATCCCTCTGGCAAAAGTCGTGTATAAGCTAATAATTCGTCTTTACTGCTGTACATCATCAGGTGTTGTGAATCAAAATCTTTGCCATCTGCATCTAAAAATGCACAATTTTGCTCTACCACAAAAACTTCTTGCCGAAGCACCATTATTTCGTACAATTCTTTTATAGTTAGCTCATTAAACGAAACACACTTTATAATATGATTTTCCATTTATTTTTACAGTTTTTCTACAATCCGCATAATTTTTTCTAATCCTTCCACATCTTCTTCCGAAAAATCATTTAACACGTCAGAATCAACATCTAAAACCAAAAAAACAGCTCCATTTTTATCAAATGCTGGCAACACGATTTCTGATTTCGAAGCAGCAGAGCAAGCAATGTGTCCAGGAAAAGCCTCTACATCTGGTACAACAACCGTTTTTTGAGTAGAATAACAATGACCGCAAACACCTTTATCGAAATTGATACGAGTGCAAGCAATTGGTCCTTGAAAAGGGCCTAAAACGAGTTGCTTTTCTTTTTTGATATAAAAACCAATCCAAAAAAAGCCAAAGGCCTCTTTCAGCGCAGCTGTTATATTCGCCAAATTTGCAATGAAGTCAGTTTCTCCTAAAACGAGCGCTTCTATTTGCGGAATAAGTGCTTCATAAACCGCTTTTCGAGTAGTATTTTGAAGTAAAATTAGTGTTTCCGCCATTTTTTATCTTTAAAATGCAAAGTTAGTTTTTTTATTAAAAAAAGTATCAAACAAAGGTTACAATTAATAACGTAACCTTACCAAACGCAATTTGCTATGATACTCGCTCGGAATAACCACTTCATCTGGAGAAAGCTGCAGTGCATCTTGAAAACGGAGCAAAATATCTTGATTAGCGGTGTTAAACATGCTATGACGCTCCATCAAGCCTTTACCATTCATAATATACTCACTTGTAGTAGTTTCTGTACTGATGCCATCGTTAAAAATAACCCTTACTGTATTTGGCGTTTTTACCAAACCAAAAGAAGAGAAAATAGCATCATCATCCTGTGAAAATTGCTTTTTAGGCAATACCTTCTTCCATTGTACCGAACCATCGGGATTAAAAGAAACAACAATAACATTATCACAATAGTAATCCATCACAAAACGCCCTGTCGTTTCAGTCGCTGATGTAATTCCCCTTGTTGCCATACCAGCCGAGACACGTGAGTATTGTCGGGTCTCTTCAAAAAATACAACTACACCACCATCTTTGCGAAAAATGACGTTTTGCGGCTTCAAGTCAGGTATTCCTCTGTTATTTTTAATTTCTTTACCAGCTATTACAGATACCAAATCATCGTTGAAGCCGTCAGTAGCCATACGCATTTCTTTATTTTTTAGCGATAGAAAAAAGCAACCTGTTGCTCGCGATTTAGCCCTTTCCGAATGTAAACCGACCGCAGAGAGTTGTTTGTTTACATTATCGTAATCAAAACGAATACCATATATTATATACTCTTTAAATGGAATTTTGTGAATAGTATTCTCTGTTTTATTTACCTCACAAACAGCGTACTGAGGTGCTGTACTACCAAAAATTGCAGCAGTTTCAGCTTCTTCAAAAATAAAATAAGCATTTCCATTGTTGTCAATTATTATTTGGCGAAATTCATCGTTAGTTCTTATATTTTCAGGCAAAACAATCTCCTTTTGCCATAATAATTTCATATTCTCTATATCAAAAGAAGTCGCTTCTATACCTCCATTTTGACCATAAGAATACAGCAAAAGCATTTTTTTATCTTCAGAAAAAACACTAATTGGCGTAGGCGAATAAAATCGTAAACCGTAATTTTTTATCAGCATAGAATCTACAAATTTAGTATTTGCATCAAAACGATTAATCTTGACAACACTATTATTTTTTTCTTTTGCTTTATAAACCACCGCAAAATAATCAGTTCCTTGTACAGCATCTAAAACTTGTACCTTTTTTTCAGCAAACACAATCTCATGCGTCCATATATTGTGCAACTGCTCATCAAAAGCAGTCACTTCATATTCGCTATTTTTATCCCTAAAAAGCAAAAGATTACCTTTGTAACGTCCTAAAATTTCATAACCAGCATCATTTCTAACATTTACGCCGTCCGAAATAGTAATAGTTTGTGCTTGCGCAATAGGGTTATAAATGAAAAAGCAAAGACACGCAATTAAAAATTTATTCATAATTTAGAGTTATTTTTTATAAAATAGGCGTATAGAAATAATCGACATTTTTTTGTCGTTGTGAAAATAACATAAGTAACTATCAAAGGGAAGTTGCATTGTTATTTTCACAACGACTTCTTTTAACAAATTACAGTTATTTTAGCCCAGCTACTTATAACACAAATATAACGCATTTTTTTTTCAAATAATATAAAAGCAAATTTTTTGTACCAAAACAATTGTTAAAAAATAGATTTAAGAAAATCCGCCAACAATAAAAACAAACAATACCACAAAAAAATTGCAATTACAAACCGCTATATTACTGATTATCAATATTTTAATCAGAAAAATTTTGAAAAAAACGTCAATAAAAATAGCAATTTATTTAAAAAGACCTTACCTTTGCGCTCGTAAACCAAAATCTTTTTTATAAAGTGCTGATTTACAGTAGTTTTCTTATTTTTTAAACATATTTTTAAATATTTAGTTGGTGAAAAACTTTTTGAAATAAGCAAAATAAAGCAATTTTTTTTGACCAAACAAAAAGCCACAGACTGAGCAATCGTTACTAATGAACGAAAATGTAAAAGAGCAAGAGCTCGAAGTAGTAAGTACAGTAGTTTCAACTCCTGTAATTGAAAAAGAAGAAGCAGTAGAACTCGAAGTTGCAGCTGATGAGGCGGTAACGGGTACAGGTCACGCTGACTTCCAATGGTCTATCGGAAAAAGAGCGCAAAACACTTATTCTGTAGAAGACACTAAAAGACTTTCTGACCAATACGAGGCTTCTATGAGCAACGTTGGCGAAGGAACTGTAATCAAGGGTAAGGTAATGGCTATTGCTGGTGGCGACGTTGTTTTAGACGTAAACCATAAGTCAGATGGTTTAATTCCACTTTCAGAATTCCGTGATACGCACGACTTACAAGTTGGCGACTTAGTGGAAGTTTTTGTTGAAAAACAAGAAGATGGCAGAGGAAACCTTAAACTTTCTCGCCGTAAAGCGAAATTACTCCGTTCTTGGGAAGCTATCTTGGACTCTTTCAAAAACGGTACTGTTATCAAAGGTACTGTTACGAGCAAGACAAAAGGTGGTCTTATCGTGGACTGTGGTGGTTTAGAAACGTTCTTACCAGGTTCTCAAATTGACATCAAACCTATCAACGATTACGATGGTTATGTAGGCAAAATGATGGAATTCAAGGTAGTGAAAGTAAACGAAACTATCAAAAACGCAGTTGTTTCTCACAAAGCGCTTATCGAAAGCGATTTACAAGAGCAACGTGAGAACATCATCGGTGGTTTAGAAAAAGGTCAAGTCTTAGAAGGTATCGTCAAAAACATTACGGACTTCGGTGCGTTCTTGGATTTGGGTGGCGTAGATGGCTTACTTTATATCACAGATATTTCTTGGGGTCGTATCACTCATCCGAACGAAGTATTACACAATGGTCAGCGTATCAATGTTGTAGTTCTTGATTTTGATGAGAACAAAAAACGTATCTCTTTAGGCTTAAAGCAATTAACTCCACATCCTTGGGAAGTGTTGAATGCTGAGGTAGGCGAAAACTCAATCGTTACGGGTAAAATCGTAAATATTGAAGATTACGGTGCTTTCTTAGAAATTCACCCAGGTGTAGAAGGTTTGATTCACGTATCAGAAATCACATGGAGCAATCAACCAGTAAATGCTCGTGAATACTTCAAATTGGGTCAAGAACATAGTGCGAAAGTAGTAACTATTGACCGTGATGACCGCAAGATGTCACTTTCATTGAAACAAATGACTGGAGATCCTTGGGGCGATATCGAAGCAATCTATCCAATCGGTAGCAAAGCTACAGGCGAAGTAAAAAACATTACGCCTTACGGTGTATTTGTTGAGCTTCGTGAAGGTGTTGGTGGAATGGTTCACATTTCTGACCTTTCTTGGTTGAAGCGTTATTCGCACCCGAGCGAGTTCACGAAAGTAGGAAGCCAAATCGATATTTTCATCTTAGATGTTGATAAAGATGCACGCAAACTATCATTAGGTCACAAGCAATTAGAAGAAAATCCTTGGGATGCCTTCGAAGCAATCTTCCCTATCGGTTCTTACCACGAAGGAAAAGTTCTTCGCCGTGATGACAAAGGTGCAGTTATCTTATTGCCACACGGTTTAGAGGCATTTTCTCCTAAAAACCACATCAAAAAAGCAGACGGAGCATTAGTTGATGCTGAAGAAACTTTGATGTTCAAGGTAATTGAGTTTAACCGTGACGACAAGCGTATTTTAGTTTCTCACTCTCGTTACAACGACGACATCAGAAAAGCAGAAGATGTAGCGTCTGGGAAAATAAAAGAAAGCGAAGTAAAAGAAGAGCAAGCAGCCATCAAAGCAACTCAAGATAAAGTAGAAAAATCTACTTTGGGCGATATGGACGCACTTCAACAATTAAAAGAGCAATTCGAGAAGTAATTTTCGTTTTGTAAAGTTATAAAAAACTCATCGTCGGTTCTCCAACGATGGGTTTTTTTATTACTTTATGCTTGTTTTTTTTAATTTACAAAAAAAAGTCTTACCTTTGGTTAAACTTTTAATTAAAAATATACTCTAACATACGATGAGAGCAATCCCTTTAGTAGATTTATCAAAGTTTATCAATGGAACAGCGCAAGAAAAAGCAGATTTTGTCAATGTACTTGGCGATGCTTTTCATAGCGTTGGCTTTGTTGGTGTAGTCAATCATGGCATTTCTAAATCCTTGATTGAAGATTTTTATGCAGCAAGCAAGCAATTTTTTGCTCTGCCCACAGACACAAAACGAAGATATGAAGATGCTGCTTTGGCTGGTCAGCGAGGCTACACTTCCTTTGGAAAAGAACACGCCAAGCAATCAAAAGTTGCTGATTTAAAAGAATTTTACCAAATTGGACAAGAAGTTGCGGACGGGCATCCAAGAAAAGAAAACTATCCCGATAATCCACAAGTCAGCGAAGTAGATGCTTTTTCAGATTTGGGTTTACAATTGTACAAAAGTTTTGAAAAAACAGGTGGGCAATTGCTAAAAGCAATTGCAATTCACTTGAAGCTGGACGAAAATTTCTTTGACGAGAAAATAACAGATGGAAATAGTATTTTAAGAGCAATACATTATCCGCCAATTACAAGCGAGCCAGATTCGGCACTTCGTGCGGAACAGCACGAAGATATTAATTTGATTACGCTTTTGGTAGGAGCTTCAGCAGGTGGTTTACAATTGCTTACGATGGAAAATCGTTGGCGAGATGTGGTGCCAGAAGAAGACGAAATCGTGATTAATGTAGGCGATATGTTGCAGCGATTTACCAATAATTACTTAAAATCCACGACACACCGTGTCGTAAATCCGCCTCGTAGTGATTGGCATTTGCCCCGTTTGAGTATCCCATTTTTTCTACATCCAGTGTCAGAAATGGACTTGACCTGTCTGCCTTCTTGCGTAACACCAGAAAATCCGTTGCGATATGACAGTATTACAGCAGGCGACTACCTGAACGAGCGTTTGCGTGAAATAGGATTAAAGAAGTAAAAATGTAAAAAAATACAAAAGAAACAAATTTTCAACCTGTTTTTGAAAAAAATAGTGTAAATTTGTCCTTTAAAACGTTTTGTAAAAATGAACGTTTTTTATTAATAAAAAAATTTTTAAATCATTTTATAAAATATTAAAAATGAGCAACTTATTTTTATTTTTAGGTATCGGCGGACAAGAGTTTGGAATTATTTTGGTACTTGCTTTGCTTTTGTTTGGCGGTAAAAAAATTCCAGAACTGATGCGTGGTTTGGGTAGTGGAATTCGTGAATTTAACAATGCACGTGCCAATATCGAAGGCGAAATCAAAAATGGCATCCGTGATGCAGAACGTGAATCTGCTAAAAAAGTAGATTAATCTTTTCTAAAAGCTATATCAAGCAACTGATATAGCTTTTTTTACAAATAAATAAAAACTTAACACTTACTTATGATGAAACAAAAATACTTATATTTGTATGCAATTATAACAACATTAGGCTTGATTGTATTGGGTTTTAGTGCTTTTTCTGGTAAAAAAAATAATATTTCAGCCTCTTTGACAGGTGTAAACGGTGGTGGTCGAGAGGTACACTCTTTTGACCTTTCGGGAAAAGAATTTGTATTTGCAGGCGAGCGTTACCCAATGGAAAATTTTGATGTAAAAGACCGCATGGATAGAGAAATCCTTATCAATGCGTACTTGCAATCTACGACGATTATGAATATCAAGCTGGCTGCTCGATATTTTCCAACTTTGGAACGTATTTTAGCCGAAGAAGGCTTGCCTGACGATTTCAAATACCTTTGTGTTGCGGAAAGTACACTTAGAAATGTTACTTCGCCAGCAGGCGCAAAAGGACTTTGGCAATTTATGAAACCTACTGCCATGAACTACGGTCTTGAAATAAACGACGAAATAGATGAGCGTTACAATACTGAAAAAGCAACTCGTGCGGCTTGCCGCATGTTAAAAGACGATTACAAAAAATTTAACAGTTGGCTTTTGGCGGCAGCAGCTTATAATGAAGGTTTTCCCAGATTGACAAGAGAAATTGCAGAGCAAAAAGCGACTTCTTTTTTTGACCTTAATCTGAATGAAGAAACTGCTCGTTACGTTTTTCGTTTGGTAGCCATCAAAGAAATTATGATGCACCCAGAAGAGTACGACTTTGTGATTCCACAAAACCATCTTTACGAGCCTTTTCCAGAAACAATTGACATAACTGTCAATGAACCAACGAATTGGGCGGATTTTGCTCAAAAATATGGCATCAGTTTTCGCACTTTGAAAGTATATAATCCATGGTTAATTTCTGCAACATTTACCAATAAAATGAAAAAAACTTATACGGTTAAGATTCCGAAAAACAAATAACAAGTGATAGTAACTATTTTATGAATTTATACGATTTAGCACAACAAGTTTTACCTATTGCTCAAGAAGCGGGAGCACTGATTTTAGAAATTTACAGAAAAGACGATTTTCAAATAGAACAAAAGAATGACGATTCGCCCGTGACTATTGCAGATAAAACTTCTAATGATTTTATTTGTACCGCTTTAGAAAAATTAACACCCAATATTCCTATTGTTTCGGAAGAAAGACCCGTAGAAGATTTTTCTGTAAGAGGTAAATACGATTATTATTGGCTCATTGATCCGCTTGATGGTACAAAAGAATTTATCAATCGAAATGGAGATTTTACCGTAAATATTGCTTTAATTCATGGCAAAAATACAGTTTTAGGCGTTGTTTTTGTTCCTGTACAAAATAAAACATACTGGGCAGCAAAAGGGCAAGGTGCATGGGAAATAGAAAATAATAACAAAAAGCAGCTTTTTGCAGATACTTTCAAAATGTCGCAAAGCGGTTTGGCAATTGCAGTTACACGTTCGCATTTCAATCAAGAAACAGCCAATTATATAGGAGAATTTACGTTTCCAAGATTAGTTGCCGTAGGAAGTTCTTTAAAAATAATTATGGTAGCAAGAGGAGAAGCGCACTTACATCCAAGATTTGGACCAACAATGGAGTGGGATACCGCAGCACCTCAAATTATTTTGGAAGAAGCTGGCGGAAAAATACTAAAACACGATGGTAGCGCTTTTGAATACAATCAAAAAGATAGTTTAGAAAATCCCAATTACTTTGTGTATGGAAAATTAGAAGCAGAGTAATTTGGATATAAACTATTGATAATCAGTATAAAAAAAGCTCCGACAATTTCTTATCGGAGCTTTTTTCGTAAAATATAAAAATTAAGAAAGCAAAAGGCTATTAACTAAAACTGCCAAAACAGCACCAGCAATGGGTGCTAAAACAGGAATCCAAGCATAAGACCAATCACTATCTCTTTTTCCTGAAATTGGTAAAATAGCGTGCATGATACGAGGGCCTAAATCTCGAGCAGGATTTATGGCGTAGCCTGTTGTTCCACCCAAACAAAGACCAATTGCCAATACGGTTAAAGCAATTGGTAAAGCACTTACTGCACCCAAACCTGACGCATTTGCAAAACGCAACACAGCCAGCATAAGCACAAAAGTTCCTATAATTTCTCCTAATACATTGCTTAAAGTATTGCGAATAGCAGGACTTGTGCTAAAAGTAGCTAATTTTGCGCCAGCGTCATCTGTACTTTCGTAATGATTACGGTAATGCAACCAAACAAGTGCTGCGCCCAACATTGCGCCCAATAGCTCTCCCGCAATACGCATAAAACCTTCCATAATAGAAGTCGTACCATTGACCATAAAAGCAACCGTAACAGCTGGATTCAAATGTCCTCCGATAGCGGCGGCAGCAACAAAAACTGCCATTGCCCAGCCCAAAGTTATCACTATCCAACCAGAATTATTACCTTTTGTTTTGTCTAAAACGACATTTGCGACTACGCCATTGCCAAGTAGAATGAGCAACATTGTACCCGTTGTTTCTTGTAGAAAAATATTCATTTTACGTTTTGTTTTGTTTTATTTTGAATAAATATAAAATACAAATTATGCTCAATGTGCTTGTAAAATAAATAATCCAAGCAAGCAAAAAATAAAATAAACCGTCAAATTTGTCGCAGCAGCATAATCTTTTGCAATGCGCAAACCTATAAACAGGCACAAAATACAAATACCAGATAACAACAAACCATAAGAAGCAATGTGACATTCTTGTCCGCAACCGATTGCGCAATACGCACCAAAAGCCGAAGTCGCACCAGCCAATACTTCTAATACCGTTATCAATGCCATCAAAATAGGACTTACTTTGGCTAAAAATGTTTTTGCAAAAACAGACTTGATATAAGCAGCATTG
The DNA here is from genome assembly GCA_031374645.1 of Chitinophagales bacterium. Lineage (GTDB taxonomy): Bacteria > Bacteroidota > Bacteroidia > Chitinophagales > Saprospiraceae > CANHEE01. The sequence continues at coordinate 10,337 of JANMGN010000445.1, forward strand.
CCAGCGTAATTAAAAACTTTATCTAAGCCAGCTTGTAAGAATAAAACAGCTGCAAAAATCGGAATAATTACTTTCCAAGTACCTTCTGTAATAATACTACTAAAACTTATTTGTAAAAATAAATGTGACATAATACTTCGATTTTGTGCTGATTATAAATTAATATTTTTTGCCACTTATCCTTAGATTTCCTCTTCTGCCGCCAAACGGTCTGCATTGTCCGCCATCGCCATTGCATCAAGCATATCTTCTATGTCGCCTTCCATAAATTTATCCAAATTATGCGTCGTATAATTGATACGGTGATCAGTGATACGATTTTGAGGATAATTGTAAGTACGAATTTTTTCAGAACGGTCACCCGAACCAACCAAATTGCGACGTTGAGCCGCTTGCTCGTTTTGTACTTGTTCTCGTTGCATATCTACTACTTTTTTATACAACCATTGCATCGCAAGCTCACGGTTTTGAATTTGCGAACGTCCTTCTTGACATTCTTGTACGATACCAGTAGGAAGATGCGTAATACGGACAGCTGATTCCGTACGGTTTACGTGCTGTCCACCGGCACCACTTGCACGGAAAACATCTATACGCAAATCCTCTTTGCGAAGATTTATTTCTTCTTCGATATATTTAGGAATAACCGCAACCGTAATAGCCGAAGTATGTACACGACCTTTGGTTTCTGTATCAGGAATGCGCTGTACTCTGTGTGCTCCCGATTCAAATTTCAAACGACCATACACATCTTGCCCAGCAATTTCTAATACCAATTTATTATAGCCACCGACTGTTCCGTCATTAGCAAAAATAAGGTCAGTTTTCCAACCTTGTCGGTCAAAATAACGCTGATACATACGGTAAATGTCGCCAACAAAAAGACTTGCCTCGTCGCCACCCGTTCCTGAACGAATTTCAAAAACAACGTCCTTTTCGTCATCTGGATCTTTGGGAACAAGTAATACTCTTATTTTACTCTCCAAAGGCTCTACTTGC